>JAITHO010000007.1 GCA_031279915.1 Tannerellaceae bacterium | reverse complement strand
ACGTCGGCATCGCTGTGTCCGTCGAGCCCGCGGGAGTAATCAAGCTGTATGCCTCCTATCCAAAGCTCGCGACCGGCCTTGAAGGCATGCGCATCGAAGCCCAATCCGGTTCGGATCTTCATTTATCTGAAAAGATTTTTGATGCCGTCCATGTCGAACGAGAGGGATACGCGCAGGGTCTGGTCGAGGGGATTGTTGGGTACGGAGCTGATGAGGAAGGCGGCGTCGAGCTGGAGCACGCTCATGCGGAATCCGGCTCCGAAGGAGAAGAACTGCCGGTTGCCTTGATTGGGATTCTCATAATAATATCCTCCCCTAAGGAAAAACTGGTCGTTGTAGCTATACTCGGCGCCGAGCGAGATGTTGATCTTGCGTACTTCGTTGCTCAATCCGTCGTTGAAGGAGCGGAAAATACCGGTCATGAACGACATGTTGTTGTATTCTTCGCGGCGGCGATCGTAGTCGTCCTGATCTTCCTGCGTGTTTCCCATGCGGAGGGGAACGCTGGGCACGAGGTATTTGCTCAGGTCGAGATATACGCCAACGTGATTGTACTCGTCAAGGGGATAAAGCAGACCGGTTCCGAGCCTGAGGGTGGTTGGTATGAATTGGTTGGTGGCGCCTCCGTCGTAGGATATTTTCGTGCCTATGTTGGAGATGTTATAGCCGAAGGTCCACAGGCTTTCGGAATTTCCGAGCACTACGTACTTCTCTACATACCCGGCAACGTCGGCTGCGAATGAGTTTCCGGGAGTCATCTCATCGCTTTGGTCGCTCATGTCAGAGCGGATATAGCGGAAGGCCACGGCCATGGAGTACATCTCCGAAAGCTTGCGGCTGTAACTGAGGTCGAGGGCCATTTCATAAGGGTTAAGCCAGTTGAAGGGCACGTCGCTTTCATACGATTGCTGCGGGATTTCGCCCAGTGTGAAGTATCGCAGGGATGCTCCGAAGGCTTGGTTGTCGTTGTTCCCGATTTTGTAGAATCCGGAGATATATGCCAGAGCGATGTCGCTCACGAGCCTGCGTAGCCATGGAGTGTAGGAAAGTCCGACCCCTGCTTTGCTGTAATTGAAGGCATACTTGGCGGGGTTCCAATATTGTGAGGCGATGTCTGATCCGTTGGCCACGCCGTTGTCGCCCATGCTGCCGCCGCGAGCATCGGGGGCTATGGCGAGGGAGTGAACGGCTGTGTTTACAACCGCAAAGCGTCCGACCTCCGATTCTTTTGCTCCCTGGGCTGCTATTCGAAGCGAAAGGAGGAGAAGGACGGCAAGGATAAGAATTGCCCGAGCTGATTGCGGCTCGGGCTTGTGTATATGCGTGGAATGCTTAGATGAATTTTGCTTCATATTATCTCTGTTTCTTTATACGTGTGATACTATAAACTCCGCAACGGGCTGTTTTATTGTGCCAGGATGACCAATTTGTTCGACTTGGAGCTCTCTCCTGATGCGGCAGTGCGCAGGCTTACCTTATATATATATACTCCGGGATGCATTCTGCGGTTATTGCTGTCGGCCAGGTTCCAGTCGAGGATGATGGGCTCGCCTGGGGCTGATGTTGTAGTTTTATCTATCGCCCACTGCAACTTCCCATTCACATCGTACACGGATATCCGCAGGTTCAAACTGGATTCGGGCATATTGTGGTCGATGCGGAATTGGAGGGAGCTGCGCGCCGGCACAGGGCTAGCCGTTATGGCGATGATGGAGGGCTTGAGGCTGGCCGATACGTTGAAGCTGAAGCTATGGAGCGTTGGATTGTTCATCACGTCCCACACGCGGAACTCGGCCGTGTGAAGTCCGGGAGTTAGTTCGGGCACCGAGAACTGCACTATGCCTTCGCCGGAGGATTCGGGTATCAGCCGATAATAGGAGTTGAGAGTGTAGGTTGTAGCCGGTTTGTTATCTATTGCGAGGCTGAGGTCGTGGCCTATGCTTCCGCCTCCTATGTTGACGCCGGTTTCGTCCCAGATGCGGGCAACGAAGAGCGGGGTGGAGTTAACCGTACCGCCTTCTGTGAAGGTCGAATCGTTGAGGTAAAGGAGGCGAATCTGCGGGCCTTCGGTATCATCTGGGGGAATTTCGGAGGAGCCTCCGGCGGTGAAGTTGTCGAACGAGCCGTTGGCTTCGCGATGCTGGTCGGACACGGCATAAAGGTTCATCAATCCATAGTTGTTAGAGTAGGAGATGTCCTTAGGAACGGTGAAGGAGAAGGAGAACGTTCCGCTTTGAACCAGATCGTTGCCAACGTAGAGGCGGTTGGGATAATCGGTGAAGCTGAGTCGCTCGCCGGTGCGGTTGTTGTCTAAAGTTGAGCGCGTTTGCCGGCTGTCGAACACTGTTGCATTGATGGAGCCGTTGAAGTCGGAGAGGCGATTGCCATTGCTGTCTGTGATTTCTCCCTCCACCCTTATCTTATCCAAAGCTCTGAACGCAGCCGGATTGAATGGGCTAACCGGATTGCCGTTGATGGCCGTAACCCGTATGTTATTATCCGGATAAGCAAGCGGCATGGCCGGATCGCCTATGAGTATAAAGTTGAACTTATTGGTTTCGTTCAGCGCCGACTTGGTTAATCGCATAACGTCGCCGAGCGCTGGCGGCTTTCCGTTCTCATCTCTGCGGAAGAGCTCCTGTGCGAGGCGATTGTTGAGGCTTGCGTTTTCGGCGGCATAAACCACGCGGGTGGTTGTCAGCATGGCGATTCCGCCGCTCTTCTGGAGGAAAACATTTTCTCCGGCTGTATACTTAGTGTGGTCAAATCGGGTGAAGTCGCAGGTGGCCGTAATCCAAAGGGGGAGCCGTGTGTGCGTAAATCGTGCAATATCTTGAGCGGTGAGCACGCTCTCATCACTCCATTTCTCCGTATCTCCGTGTCCCATATAGTTAATGGCCAGCAGTCCGTCGTTTAGTTGTTTGCGGATCTGATCTCGGATGTCGGGATAGGCCGATCCGGTTTTCTTATAGGCGTCGAAATAAAGTTTGCTTACGATAACTTCCGGATGGGCTGCACGCAAGGCGTCGGCTATATTGTTTGCCGAATCGGCATGCATGAGGCTATATCCATCGCCGGCACTGCCATCGTCGGCAACGAAACAGAGGCGGTTCTTCCATTCGCCCGTTTCTTTGTTATCCATATATGCCAAGACTTTGTCGACAACCGTAACGGCTTCGCTTAAGGTGCGAACGGGGAATCGCCCGATCCCAAGCCGCAGAGGTCCGGTCGTAAAGCGGCTGTCGTCAAGGGCTCCGAAGTAATCGTCGGTAACGTAGGAGGAATGGTCAAGGGAGTTGACGGATTGATAAGTGAGGAGCATGTTGGCCGTATTGACTTGCTTCCAGGCTGCGGTGAGCTTGCGGTTGTCATAAGCTCCGTCGCCAAAGAGGAGGAGGTATCTGGGGCGATCTTCAATGGTTGTTGCTCGGTCGTAAAGTCGTTTCATGAGGCGTCGGTAGGCAGTAGCGTCGGGCGTTCCGCTTGAGAACTCGTTATAGATTTTTTGGGGATCAATGACGGATACTCTGAGGCCGTCGGCTCTATGCCGTTCGGCAAGCCGCTCCGCCTGAGGAATGAGAGCCGGCTGGGCGATTATTACCATATCCGTAGGCCCCATCCCATGCAGATCCTGATTTGGAGTCTCGCCCGGGCTCTGCTGCCATCCTCCCAGAGGCTTGTCGACCTCAACGGCAACGAACTCCCTCAAGCTGCCGGCAGGGATAACAAAGCTGAGCTCGCTGCCGCTGAGCTCTGTTTCCATCAGCAAAGGATTATTCCCATCCGTGATGTCGAAAACCAGAGTATTGCCCGTTGCCTGCCGCAATACGAAGCGGGATATATTATTAGCCGAAGCTATGCTGCGGAAGAAAGTATACTCGCCATATTGAGCCAAAGTGCGCTTAAGCTGCAGACGTATGTAATTGAGGTGAACGTTCTCGTCGCCGCCTCTGTTATAGGCAACGGAGATGGCAGGCGTTGCTGTTTTGCTTCCAGTCCAAGGGAAAGTTTCCGAGCGTTCGCGGGCTTTGAGGTATACGTAATTGCCCTCGTTCGATACGGGCTGGAAGGTAAAGCTGATGAGTTCCTTCCCGTCAATGCTGAGCGAGGCCGTCCCAGGAGCGCTTCTGGGACGGGCGATGAATGACATGGTTGCCAGCCCGTCCTCGTCGGTTACGCCTGGTATATTGAAGGCCGGCGCGGATATGGTTCGGCTGCCGCCGCCGGCAAATGATTCGCCGTAGAGCTCGCGTCCGGATTCGTTAGGCGAGAAAAGTTCCTCTTCGTGCAGGCGATACTCGTCGTAGGTGGAGATGGTAAGAGCGGCCCCTGCATTCATTAGCGGGGAGGATTGCATGTCCTGGGGCTCGGTTGCATCGGTCAGGAAGTAGCATCCGTAGGTCGCATAAGGGTTATTCACGTGGGCGAAGGAGTAGGACGTTGGGTTGTATTCCCATCGAATCGGGCCCTTTCCGTAGAAGATAATATAGCTGTCGCCGCGATAAATGCCAACAGGAGGAAGATCAATCTCAATTGGCTGCGAAAAATCCTCGTTGAGGGGCCAGCCTCCATATCCGTGCACCGACACCTTTGCGGGATCATCAAATCCCATCTTGCGCATCTCGTCGTAAGTTATTTTATAGATCCCCGATTGCGAAATCTGAATCCTGACCCAGAGGCCGGATGCCATCGCCGAGCGATCTACCTCAGCATAGCCCTCTGATTTCGTTTGCGCCTGCAACTGCATCAGCGACAACATTGCCGTAAGAGCGATCGCCATCGCCATCATCTGCTTCCCGAATATTCTGCCACAAGCCTTCATATCTTCCGCCTCAAGCTTCATCTAACATACAAATCCAAAGCCTTACGCCCTTCCAAATAAGCCTCCAGCCTGTCGCCAAGCTTCACAGGGCCTACCCCCGAAGGCGTTCCCGTGTAAAACAGATCGCCGGTTCGCAAGCTGAAGTACGAGCTGGCATGCGATATAATGCGATCAACGGAGAAGATCATATCGGCTGTTGTTGCCCGCTGCACCATCTGCCCGTTCAGCCGCAATTCAAATTGCAGAGCCTGCACCTCGCCGCCCAGCTCATCCAAGCTAAAAAAGCTCCCCAAAGCAGCCGAGCCGTCGAAAGCCTTGCTAATCTCCCATGGCATACCTTCGGCTCGGAGGCGCCTCTGCAAGTCGCGAGCCGTGAAATCAATGCCTACGCTTACTTCATTATAATATCGACGAGCAAAGCGCTCTTCAATATTTCTCCCAAGACGGTCAATCCGAACAACCAGCTCGACCTCATAATGTATTTCGTTGGAAAAACCAGGCAGGAAGAAAGGTTTGCCATCTTTAAGTACAGCCGTGTCAGGCTTCATGAACAGAACCGGAGCCGCCGGAACCTCGCCATGTTGCATCTCCTTATTATGGGAAGCATAATTCATTCCTGTTGCTATGATTTTCATTGTTGCTATTCGGTGGTATATATATTAATGTATAGAGGAAAATCTGAGTTACAAACTTACGGATTTTTTGTATATCCGGCGCCTGAGTCCAATCGAAGGCAGCCATCCCCATTCAAAACGGCCATGCAAGCCTCCTCCCCCACTCCCGCCGATTCGCAATCAGCGCCAATCCAATGTCAGGCGGATAACAAATCGGCTCCAGAGAAAGCCCCTTTTAATCAGCAATTGTGAAAAGCTTTTAACAGATAAGCCCAAATAATTATTTGATGACAGGGGATTCATTCCCCTCCCGCCAAATAAATATTTGATGACAGGGGATTCATTTCCCTCCCACCAAATGAAAAAATGAGCAGAGGCAACAGGCCAATACCGTAACGCCATCTTAACATACCTTCGCACGGGCTTAACATACGTAGATACAAATTCAAGTTTACTTTCTTAACCGATAAAGGGGTGCGGGCTTTTCATTTTTCGTTTGGACTACCTGGTGAAAAGTTTAATTTTTAACTTTCGTTATCATGAATATTTTGTTCTTGAGTGTGAACTTAGGCAAGTGGATGGCCGTATACCTTTGCCTCATCGTTAGCGATAAATCATTAATTAATAAAAACTAAGAACAAACAAGAAACAGACAGTTACACTAAAAACCCATCAGAATCCGGCTCTCAGCCGGAAGATTATTTTCACAATGGTTAACTCATCCTTTTTTGAACTAGTCTCTTTAATTTATTCAAATTGTTATTTAAAAAATTCCTAACAATGAGTAGAAAAATTTTCTTTCTTTTAGCTTTGACAGGCCTCGTGCTACTTGGATTTCAGGCCTGCTCCACGGAGGATACTTACTTGCCGCAAGATGCCAAGCCGAATGAGATCTCGGCTGTGAAGTTCTCCTCACATTCTCCGGCCACCCGTACTACAAACGGCGGAGATGAATGGGTGCTCGGCGACTCGGTAGGCATCTACATGACGCACAATGGCACCGGCCTCGCGGCAAACAAGGCGGCCAACAGGCTATATACCGTTAGCACTGTTGCCGTCACGACGGATAATTTGCAACCCGGAAATGCGGCGCAAACGATCTACTGGGAGGGCACACAGCCGATGGACTTCGTGGCTTACTATCCTTTTAAGCCTACGGGGCCGGGAGGAGTGAGCTCAACCTTCATCTATCCCATCGACATCCAGCAGCAGTTCGATACGACGCACATTGACGTGCTTTATGCCTATACGAATAAGACAGCTGCCTTCCCGAGCGGGCTGGATATCAGCACTGCCGCCGGACATGTTCCGCTCGATTTCCAGCATGTACTGACCAAGCTTGTTATCAACGTCAGCATCGAAACCGGAACTAATGACATCAACATTGCCGGAATGGAGGCTATCATTGGCAACACGCCTATCACTACAACTCTGGATCTTAAAGACGGCACGCTCGGATCTACGCCGCACTTTGGCAATCTTGGAATGTTGGGATATGCGCCGCAGATGCGTACCGATAAGGCGCAGAAGGCTGATACGACTTACAAGGCTATCATCATCCCGCACGTGCCGGGGGCAAACGCCTTCGTGCAGTTCAAAACTTCCAGGCGGGTGTTCACCTGGGATATCTCATCACTCGGCGCCGTGCTCGATCCAAGCACCAATGATTTCAAGCCTGGGCTGATCTATACTTTCAACCTGACGCTCTTCGGAGAGGCCGACGTGCACTTCACGGTTGATATAGACGAATGGAAGCCCGGAGAGGATATAGGCGACCAAATTGTTAATCCCGACAAGGTTGGCGTTGTTTCCAAGAAGTTCATCCAAGGAGGGCTCGATACGCTTGACGTTAGCTTCATTCCGGCGGCTTCCTTCTTGATGGGCTCCAATGATGCTACGCTCAATACCAATTCTATCTTGGGAATAGGGCCGGAGCATCAGCAAACCTTTACGCGATCCTTCCAGATGACGCAAACGGAGATTACGAACGCTCAGTATCTAAAGTTTGTAAAGTACCTTAACGATAGCCTTATTGCTACTACAGGAACCGGCTTGACGGGAACTACGGCTATCGACATCTATAAATGGGTGCCGGAAGCTCCTTCGCCTACTTCGCAGATTCTCCTCAGTAACAATGCGAATGGCTTAACCGTTAGCGGAAGCGGAGCGAACATTGTTTGGACAACTTCTCATCCCGACTACGCTATTACTAACGTGAGCTGGTACGGAGCCTTGGCTTATGCCAGATGGGCCGGCGGAGATCTGCCAACTGAGGCCGAATGGGAATACTCGGCTCGCGGAGGACTGGATCCGCTGGAGCAATACTTGGACGAAACTCCCACAGGTACCGGTATGGGAGCTTATGCGACGACCTCCATAGGCAGCGTGAGGACAAAGAATCCCAACGGATATAACCTCTACGATGTCTTCGGAAATGCTGAAGAATGGGTGTACGACAGAGTAGTCGGCAACGGTAAAACCGAGGTTTATCCTCCATCCACTCCGGATGACTATAAGGGAACGGCTTCAGGATTCGCTACCTCCTCCTTCGCCGTACTGAGAGGGGCAAGCGGAGGCTCAACCAACAACCTCTTCTACATCTCAAGAAGATTTGCAAGCAAGCTGGATAGTAAAACCGACAAAATCGGATTCCGCGTAATATTCCCCTTGAATTAATGTCAAACGTTAAAAACAACATTTAAACGATTATGAAGACAATAAAATATTTTTTCGCGCTGATAACGGTTCTCGGATTCTCGGCTTTCTACGCCTGTTCGTCAGACACGGCCTACGTTCCCGACGGATCGCCGATCGACAACGTGCTGCCTAAGGCTGTACAGTTCTCTATTCCGACCAGCGCCGCTACGAGAACTACTTACGTAGGGCAACCGCTGTGGATCAACAACGATTCCATTGGTATATACATGCTGGATTTGCTGACAGGCACAGTTGCGACCAGCATTGCCGACAACCGCCTCTACGTGGTTAGCGACGCTTCGACCGTGCCTGATACTCCTATCAAACCTTCGGTTATAAGCCAAACGGTTTATTACCCTAATGATGGCAGTCCTGTTGAGTTCAGAGCTTACTATCCATGGAAGCCCAACGGAGGAGCTGATGGGATTATCGACTACAAATACCCTGTCGACGTGAGCAATCAGGAGGATACTACGCATCTCGATCTGCTCTACGTTATTGAGGATAACTCCGGCGCGGGATACGACAAAAGCTCGTCTGGCTCGGCTGTGCACCTCCAGTTCGAACACATGCTGACCAAAATCGTGGTGAACGTCAAAACCAAGCCAAGACCTTCGCCGGGTATTGTGATTCCCGGAATGACGGCTACCATCAACAGCATGCCTTCGCAGGCAACCTTCGGCCTTGGCGACTCACAGCTCAGCAATATTGGCGCTCCTAAACCTATTGGAATGTACGGTCTGCCGGTTCCTAATGCCGGATTCGACACTACCTATCAGGCTATCATAATTCCGCACGACGTAGTGTTTGAGAAGGAGCTGGTGCAGTTTATAACCGGTAATGGGAGGCAATTCACATGGAAAATCCCGCAAACAGGACTCAAACCCATTCCTACATTCCATCGCGGACTGGTATATACTTTCAATCTTACGCTCCAAGACGAGCAGCACATACTGTTCGACGCAACTATCACCAACTGGGACGACTGGGCTCCGGATGCGCCCGGCACCGACGACGTCGACGAGGTGTATCACAACCCAAGCGGAACGCTCGGTATTGTGCCTATCCACTACGATGCGGCTACGCAGCGATATCTCGACACCATGAAGGTGGTATATATTCACCCCGACAAGCCTTTCATGATGGGAAGTAATAAGTGGACAACCTTCACCGGCGGAACTAACTTGCCAACAACGCCTATACACAAGGTTACGCTCACCCATTCGTACCTCATGGGGCAATACGAAGTAACCAACAAACAGTTTGCCCTCTTCCTTAACGATATTGGCGCCACACCTATGCCGGGCGACTGGGGCATCCTTGCCGACATCCGCGCACTGGTGCCCGGAGCTCCGGCTAATGCCAGCAACGTTACCATTCTCGGATTGAATTGCATCGGCAAAACCGGTTCTCTGGCTGGCGGCACCGTTACTGTGAAGTATGACGCAACGAACAAAATCTGGTACTCGGATTATCCCGACCGGCCTGTCAGCTGGGTTAGCTGGTACGGAGCCATGGCTTATGCCGCATGGGCCGGAGCCGATGCCTCGCTTCCCACCGAAGCGCAATGGGAGTTCGCTGCAAGGGCCGGAAAAACAGGCGACTATTACGACGGCTCAACCGATGGCGTCGCAGCAAGCATGGATCCCATCGCATGGTATAACAAGACTACCACCAATCCGGTGGGAGCGAAGGATCCTACCGACTGGAACCTCTACGATATTTTCGGAAACATGATGGAGTGGTGCCTCGACAGGTACCCGACCCAAACGGGCTATCCCACCAACCAACCTGTTGAGGATCCGAACGGCACAACGCAGGCTGTTTCCGGAACTATCTACGGATCAACGCGCGGAGGTAGCTGGACATCGCCGCTGTCATACGCATCAATGACGTTCAGGTTCTCCGTACAGATAACTAATAACTGGTCGCATGAATATACCGGCTTCCGGCTCGTATTTAATCTGAAATAAAATAAGCGAACCTAAAGAGATGTTCAAGTTTGTAATGAGTTTAACTAAAGTAGAGGCGCTCTCCAAAGGGGCGTCTCTACCCATCTGCTGAGATGGAAGATACATGGCCGGCATACCTAACGGCCAAAAAAATTATCTGTTCTGTGTGCACCATATCTCGCAAAGTATTTTAGTTGTTATCGACCCTTAACTATTCTATATTAAGCTACTTTTAACCGTTGTGCCACCCATGAGGTAAGTCCTGTGGGTGGCTTTTTTTGGTGGCAGATGCAGGGCCGCTTTGTTTATACGGGCTTTGGATTATCTTTGCCCTGAATCATACTTATTAGGAAAATAACCGCGATGCCGCATCATTCTCATCATCATCACTCCCACAATCATCATCCGCAGGATGCTGAGGGCAATATCCTGTTCGCTTTTTTGCTCAACTTGCTGTTTGCAGTGATTGAGGTGGTGGGCGGATTATTTACTAACAGTGTGGCTATACTGTCGGATGCGCTGCATGATTTTGGCGATTGTTTTTCGCTGGGGTTCGCTTGGTTTTTTCAGAGGATATCGAAGAGGGGGAGGGATGAGCGATACTCGTATGGCTACCGGCGGTTCGCGCTCGTGGGAGCCATGATCAATACTGTGGTGCTGTTTGCGGGATCGCTGTTTGTTGTGGTCGAAAGCGTGCAGAGGTTGATCAGGCCTGAGGAGGCGGATGCGCGGGGAATGTTCATCCTGGCCGTCTTTGGAGTGGCTATCAATGGGATTGCGATGCTGAGGCTGCGGCGAGGGAGGTCGCTCAACGAGCGAACCGTGAGCCTGCACTTGCTGGAGGATGCGCTCGGATGGATAGCCGTCATGGTAGGAAGTGCGGTCATGATGGTCGTGGATTTTCCGGCGCTCGACCCTCTGATGTCGCTCGGAATAGCCGCATTTATTCTGCTCAATATCTACCGCAACCTCAGGCAGCTCTTCAGAGTTATACTGCAAGGAGCGCCAACGACGCTATCTGCCGCCGATGTGCAGACGGCTATCATGCAGGTGGAGGGAGTGGAGAGCATTCACGACCTGCACATCTGGTCGATGGACGGCGAGTACAATATCCTGTCGGCACACATCGTCGTACAACCTAACCTCAGCATAAACCGCACGGCACAGCTTAAGCTCGAAGTGAAGCGAAAACTTTCTGACCTTAATATCCACCACTCTACCCTCGAAACTGAAAACGGCCCGGAAGACTGCGACTACATCAACTCCTGCTGCACATAATTTTCACACTATAATATGTTCAACCATTTAATAACAATCTTATGAAACTCAAACTTCTTTTCCTCACAACTCTCATCCTCACTTTCGCCGCATCCAAACTCGCGGCCCAACAAACGCCCGCATGGGCTGTTGAAACCCCTGCTGCCAAAGAGGCGCGAATGGCCTGGTGGACGCACGATCGCTTCGGCATGTTCATTCATTGGGGAATTTATGCCCTACCCGCCCGACACGAATGGGTCAAACGACACGAACGCCTCGGCGATGATGTTTACCAAACTTACTTCGAACGCTTCGACCCCGACCTTTACAACCCAAAGGAATGGGCCGCCAAAGCCCGAGCTGCCGGCATGAAGTACGTGGTCGTCACCACCAAACACCACGATGGCTTTTGCCTTTGGGACAGCAAAGCAACCGACTACAAGGTTACCAATACGCCCTACGGAAAGGATCTCATCGCTCCGCTGGTCGAAGCTTTCCGGGCCGAAGGCATACGCATAGGATTTTACTACTCGCTTATCGACTGGCATCACCCCGACTTTCCCGTCGACCGCAATCATCCGCAATGGAGCGACGACCCACAAAAAATCGCCGACCTCAACAAAGGCCGAGACATGGCACGATACCGCAAATACATGCAAGATCAGCTCACCGAACTACTCAGCAAATACGGGCAGATCGACGAGCTCTTCCTCGACTTCTCATACCCCGGAGTTAATGGCAAGGGGCACGCCGAATGGGGGTCGGAAGACTTGCTGCGCCTCATCCGCAAGCTTCAACCGCAAATACTCGTTGACAACCGACTGGATCTGAACGATACCGACTGGGGATGGGATTTCGTCACCCCAGAACAGTTCATGCCACAGGAATGGCCCACTCTGCGCGGACAAAAAGTTCCCTGGGAAACCTGCCAAACCTTTTCGGGATCATGGGGATACTATCGCGACGAATACTCCTGGAAAAGCGTACACCAGCTCGTCGTTATGCTCATCGAAACCGTCAGCAAAGGTGGCAACCTACTCCTCAACGTGGGCCCAACCGCCCGCGGGCTTTTCGACCACAGAGCCAACGAACGGCTCGACGGATTGGCCGGATGGATGAAGTACAACAGCCGCTCAATATACGGATGTACAGCCGCTCCTGCCGACTTTGAGCGCCCCCAAAATTGCCTGCTCACATACAACCCCACCGCCAAGCGCCTATACATACACGTGCTCGAATGGCCCTTCAAGTCGCTCCATCTCCCCGGATATCTCGGCAAAATAAAATACGCGCAACTCCTTAACGACGGCTCCGAAATACGCTTCACCGCCAACACCACCCCCGGCAGCCACACCACCGAGAACTCCGCCGCCGGCAACATCATCCTCAACATTCCCGTCAGCCGCCCCGACGTCGAAGTACCCGTAATCGAAATTTTTCTGCAATAAAACTCCAGCCCAACATCAGTAAGCAATAAATTTGCAGGAAGGAGGGGTCGGTCAAAAGATCATTCCCGCCAGCCCAAGCAGGTCATTCCCGCCAAATCGGGAGTGGCCTATATGGGCAGGCTGGAATGACCTTTTGAACTTATCTCACTCCACCGTGATGCCTCGTTCGGCGAGCAGCTGGAGGCTCAGTTCGCGGAGTTTGAATTTTTGGATTTTGCCGCTTCCGGTCAGGGGAAATTCTTTTACGAAGAAGATGTATTTGGGAATCTTGTGGCGGGCTATCTGGCCGCGGCAATAGTCGCGAACGTCCTCTTCGGTCATCAACACATCCTCGTGCAGGGTGATGAAGGCGCCTACGGCTTCGCCATATTTGGGCGAGGCTACGCCCACGACCTGTATGTCTTTTATGCCCGGCATCTTGTAGAGGAAATCCTCTATCTCGCGGGGATAGATATTCTCGCCGCCTCGGATTATCATGTCTTTGATGCGTCCGGTGATGCGATAGTTGCCGTTCGGGTCTTTTACGCCCAGGTCGCCGCTGTGGAGCCATCCGTCGGAGTCAATCACTTCGGCTGTTTCGTTGGGCTTATTGTAGTATCCCTTCATGACCAGATATCCGCGGCAGCACATTTCGCCCTGTTCGCCTGGGGCGCACTCCTGTTTGGTTGCGGGGTCGATTACTCGCACTTCGGTGAAGGGATATTCTTTGCCGACGGTGGTGCATCTCTCCTCGAAGCTTTCGGCCAGGGTGGAGTGGGTCATGCCGGGCGAGCTTTCGGTGAGGCCGTACACGCTGGTGATGTGGGTGATGTGCATCTTGTCGGTCACGGCCCGCATCACCTCTTCGGGGCATAGCGAGCCGGCCATTATTCCGGTGCGCAGCGATGTGAGGTCG
Source organism: Tannerellaceae bacterium (assembly GCA_031279915.1). Classification (GTDB taxonomy): domain Bacteria; phylum Bacteroidota; class Bacteroidia; order Bacteroidales; family Tannerellaceae; genus DFXE01. The sequence continues at coordinate 347 of JAITHO010000007.1, read as the reverse complement.
AACATTTCGAACATGGGATGGTTGAGCTCGGCTATAAACATGGTGGGTACGCCGTAGAGGGCGGTGCATCTTTCTTTATGGATGGAGGCCAAAACGACCAGCGGATCGAATCGCTCAACCATCACCTGTGTGCATCCGTGGGTGAGGACATTCATGCTGGCCAGCACCACGCCGAAGCAATGGAAGAGCGGCACGCAGCAGCAGAGCTTATCGGCCTGGGTGAATCCCATTCCCTCGCCTGTGAAGTATCCATTGTTAGTTATATTATAATGTGTGAGCATAACGCCTTTGGGGAATCCGGTGGTGCCCGATGTGTATTGCATGTTCACCACGTCGTGGCAGTTGGT
>JAITHO010000127.1 GCA_031279915.1 Tannerellaceae bacterium | reverse complement strand
GCAGAAAGACTATTGGCCTGCGAAAGAATACATCGAGGAAGCTCTGCAATTATACAAGAATTCTGCCGCAAAGGATGCTGATACCAACAATCCATATATCGCAATCTCTCTCAACAACCTGGGAGTTGTGTACGAATCAATGGAGCAACATCTGGAGGCTGAAAAACGCTATACCGAAGCTTTGGCGATATACAGAAAGCTGGCCCGGAATAATCCCCAAGCTTACAATCATTACGTGGCGGTAACTCTAAACAATCTTGGATATTTATATATCGGCAAAGTAGAACCGGAATATGGAAGGGCTGAAGCTAACTGCAAAGAAAGTTTAGACATATACAGAGCATTAGCCGCCGAGAATCCGCAAGCCTGGAACCCTTTCCTCGCCCTATCCTTACACAACATGGCTCGATTCTATCAACAGAAATATCCCAACAAAACCCTATCAATACAGCTTGTTGAGGAGGCTATCAAGATACTCGACCAATGCAGCGACGATTACGAATTGGTGAGAGAAGTGCGTAACAAAGCCAAGCGGGTGCTGGAGATTTGGCAGGAGAATTAACCCCAGCCCCCCGCACAACCGCCTCGCAAAATACCCGCATCGCGGTATTGATAGCCCACCGCCAAGCTCCCATCTTTGCATCGTCAAACCAATTAATAATATAATGTATATATGGGAAAGATAGCAAAACAACTTACTGACTTGATCGGGAACACTCCCCTGCTGGAGCTCTCGAACTACAACCGCAGGCTCGAACTGAAGGCCACCATCGTCGCTAAACTTGAGTATTTTAATCCGGCCGGAAGCGTGAAAGACCGCATCGCCCTGGCCATGATCAACGATGCCGAAGCGAGCGGAGCCCTCAAGCCCGAATCAACCATCATCGAGCCTACCAGCGGAAACACAGGCGTCGGACTGGCCTTCGTGGCCGCCACAAAAGGATACAAACTCATTCTCACCATGCCCGAAACCATGAGCAAAGAACGACGCGATCTGCTCAAAGCCCTCGGAGCCGAGCTCGTGCTCACGCCCGGAAGCGAAGGCATGAAAGGAGCCGTAGCCCGAGCCATCGCCTTGCAGCAAGAAACGCCCAACTCCGTCATCCTCCAGCAGTTTGAAAACCCGGCCAACCCCAACGTTCATCGCCGAACCACCGCCCTCGAAATCTGGAACGATACCGACGGCAAAGTCGACATCTTCGTGGGAGGCGTTGGCACCGGAGGCACAATCAGCGGCGTAGGCGAAACGCTCAAATCGCTCAAGCCCGACGTGCGCATCGTGGCCGTCGAACCCGACGATTCGCCCGTACTCTCAGGCGGCTCCCCAGGCCCTCACAAAATTCAAGGCATAGGCGCCGGATTCGTTCCGGGAACATACAACGGCAAGTACGTTGATCAGATCTTCCGCGTAGGCAACGACGATGCCATCCGAACCAGCCGCAGCCTTGCCCGACAAGAAGGATTGCTGGTTGGAATCTCCTCCGGAGCCGCCGCCTTTGCCGCCACCGAACTCGCTCGCCTGCCCGAAAACGCCGGCAAACTCATCGTCAGCCTGCTGCCCGACACCGGCGAACGATACCTCTCAACCGTTCTATACGCCTTTGACGAATATCCTCTTTAGCGATGGTTTATAGGGGGTCGAATATTTTCGGCCCCTAATTCCATCATTCCGCAAAAAAACTTTTAACGCGATAAAAACTAATTCCTCACAAGATCTCACGATTAGGAGGCCAATAGTTGCTATTTCTGAGGCATAAATTTGCATTACAGAGGCCATTTGTAGACCGCCGAAAGCCCATCAACAGAATCTCGAAAAGAAAAAAATAAGAGGCGATTCGATTATCCGAAAAGAATTATGTTATTTTGTATTCCATAAGGAATATATTTGATCCCTATTATTAAAACGTTTTACTGATATGATGGACACTCAAGCAACTGATCAGCCCGAGAAAGAAGAGGCTAGATTAGAAGAGATTAAAACTCCGGAAGCCACACCGGAATGTACCCTGGAATCCTCTGAAGAAACCACGGAAATAGTAGATAACCCGACAGAATCGGAAGTATTAACCGTTACGGAAGAACCTCCCCAAACCTGCGATCCCCCCGACAATGTGGCCACAATAGTAACAAGCAGCAATCAAGATTCAGAAGATACTCCTGAAGCCGCTCCAAGCTTGGAATCCGAAACACCCGAAGCCGAGGCCCCTCTCCCAACAACCGATCAGGAGCCCACGGAAGCTATGGAATCTATTGAGCCCGCAGATTCCGCAGAATCTATGGAGCTGGAATCCACAGAGCTCGTAGAATTCGACGAAACCGACGAAACCGAGGAGCCAACAGAATCCGACGAAACCGAGGAACCAACAGAATCCATAGAGCTCGCAGAATCCGACGAATCCGACGAATCCGAGGAGCCTACGGAATCCATAGATCCCGCAGAATCCGACGATACCGCCAAGCAATTGAGCAAAGAGGAAACCCTTGAGAAGCTGATCGAACTCGTCAACTCACAAAGCGCAAGCAAAGCCGATATAGATGCTCTGAAGCAATCATTTTACAGGCTTCAAAATATTGAAACCGAAAAATTGAAGGAACAATTCCTTCGCGACGGAGGCAATGAAGAAGATTTCCAAGCTCCCGAAAGCGAAGAAGAAACCAAATTAAAAGAAATATTGAGTGTTTATCGCGGAAAAAAAGCCTTCCAGCACGCTGAAGAAGAACAACTGAAAGCCGCCAACTACGCCCTTAAACTACAGCTCATCGATCGCATGAAGCAGCTCACCGAAAGCACCGACGACTTCGGCAAGCTCTACAATGAATTTAAGGAAATACAGCAGCGCTGGAAAGAAATCAGACTCGTTCCGCAAGAACATGCCAACACGCTCTGGAAAAATTATCAGATCTATAATGAACGCTTTTACGATATCATTAAGATAAATCACCAGTTGCGCGACTACGATTTCCGGAAAAACCTCGAAACAAAGCTGGGAATATGCGAAGCGGTTGAGAAACTGCTCGAAGAAACGGATACGGTTGAAGCCTTTCGCAAGCTGCAAAAACTCCATTTCCAATGGCGCGATACAGGCCCGGTATCCAGAGAGCTGCGCGAAGAAGTATGGCAACGATTCAAAGCCGCTTCAACGATTATCAACAAGCGTCATCAAACCCATTTCGAAGCTTTAAAGGAAAAAGAACGAATCAGCCAAGAACGCAAAAGCGAGATCTGCGAAATAGTAGAAGCCATCGATTATTCCACTCTCATAACCCTCAGAGATTGGGAAACACAGCAAAGGGAGATCATGAACCTCCAAGCCGAGTGGAAAACCCTGGGCTTCGCTCCCAGAAAAGTCAATGCAAAACTCTTCGAACGCTATCGCAGAGCCGTTGATACCTTCTTCAAAAACAGAAACGATTACTCCAAAGAGCTGAAAGTAGAGCTTGAGAAAAATCTCGAACTGAAGACAGCCCTCTGCGAAACGGCCGAAGCGCTAAAAGACAGTACCGATTGGAAAGCCGCAACTGAGAAGTTCATCTCCATGCAAAAGGAATGGAAAACCATAGGCTCCGTGCCGCGCAAATTTGGCGAACAGATCTGGAAGCGATTTATCTCAGCCTGCGATTACTTCTTCGAACGCAAAAACAGCACCATGTCGGAGCATAGAGGAAACGAAGCACAGAACTTCGCAGCCAAAAAGAAGATCATAGAAAAGCTCAAAGCTATCGACGAAAATCTACAGCCTGATGAAGCTATGGAGCTGATCAGAGAATACATGAGCGAATGGAACGCCATCGGATTCGTGCCCTTCAGAGAAAAAGAAAAGCTGGTGGCCGACTACAATGCAATCCTTGACGAACACTTCGAACGCATGAAAATCGACAAGAGCGACCGCAAACTCCAAATGTATCGCAACACAATCGGAGAGCTCAGCGAAAGAGGTAAAGGAAAACTCTACGGCGAGCGCGAAAAGCTAATGCGGGCTTACGAACGGCTCAAACTCGACCTCCAAACTTATGAGAACAACATCGGCTTCCTGAGCATTTCCTCAAAGGGTGGGGGAGGACTACTGAAAGAACTGAAGCAGAAGATCGAAAAGCTAAAAGATGAGATAAAATTGCTCGTCAAGAAAATCGAAGCTATCGACGAAAATCTGGAATAAGGCTTTGCCGTCCCCCAAACTTCACTTTTTTAATCCGGCTCATGAAACAGCAGTGTTGCATGGGTCGTTTTTTTATACCCCTACCAAGCAGGTGCAAATCATGACCGCCAACCTGGGATTCCTGCCCGCATGGTATGGGAGCGAAGGAGATTATGTGCTGTGCTCAAGCGGCCATCCGGATATCCCCGATGCCCTTCGACCTCCGATTACGGCCGTTGATGTAGCTAGCCTGAAAGCCGGAATGCGTTTGCCGCCATTGCAGGCCGCCCCTTGGGGGCTCTCGCCGGCAAGCATCCGAATGTTTAAAGAATTGCGAGAAAAATATTTGGCGGAATTGGAATTACCGCAATGGAACGAGCGCTATGCTGAGCTCTTAGGCCGGCAAACGGCGGCCATCTGCCTTGAAGAAATCCGTTGCCAACTGCCCTTTCCCGTCATGCCGACTGCTCCGACCTTTTACTCTGATCCGGAAGCGGCGGCGCGATTCCTTGAGAAAAAGCCCGGACGCTTTGTGCTGAAAGCTCCATACTCATCGTCGGGCCGCGGATTGATGTGGATGCAAGGAGGACGATGCCCGACGCCGACCGAGATGCAATGGATTAACGGAACCATAAGCCGGCAAGGCTCCATCAGCATCGAACCGGCGCTCGACAGAGCATTAGACTTTGCCTTGGAATTTTATGCCGACGCCAATGGCAATGTAAACTACGAAGGCCTGTCGGTGTTTTACGCAAACGATAAAGGGGTTTACAAATACAATAGGCTCCAGGCGCAGAACTTGCTTTGGAGATTGCCCGAAGCATACCTCGGAGCCAACTTGCGGAACGTCTTGCCCGAGGCCGTTGCCGCCGCATTGAGTCGCATTTACGCTCATCACTACGTGGGATACCTTGGCGTCGACATGTTTGTTTACCGAACGCCGAGCGCGTGGGGACTGCATCCATGCGTGGAAGTCAACCTCCGATACACCATGGGCTTGCTGGCTCTAAGGCTCTTCGAAGGCTGGGTCGACGAGGGCGCGCAGGCAACTTTCTTTGTTGAATTTCACAGAGACGGAGCCCTCGACAAGCATCTTCGCATGCAAGCTAAATATCCCCTGCAAATATCCCGCGGCAAACTCTCAAGCGGCTACATTTCTCTTTGTCCCGTAGACAAAAACACTCAGTACGTTGCCGGCCTGGCGCTCTCATCATCGCCGTGCTTATAAGCTGCGGCAACCTTGAACCGCCCCTCTTTCCTTCATCCGACGGACAATCTTGGCCGTGATCTCATGATTCTTCAGCCCCCAGGATGGAGCCAGAAGCAGGCCCGAAGGCGATTGCGACACGAAGCGCTCAAGGGCAATGGCCGGATTCAGCCGTTCGAGGAAATCTATCACCAGCTCGATGTACTCGGCGATCGAATAAAGCCGAAAGCGTTCGGGATGAGCCTCCCACTCGGCAGCCATCTGCGTGTGACGAACGATCTGGAGCTGATGCAGCTTGAGGCTGGAGATCGGAAGGGCGGAGAGAAGGTCGGCATGGCCAAGGATCTGCTCGCGCGTTTCTCCCGGAAGGCCAAGGATAAGATGGGCCCCGACGGCTATCCCGCAGGCATGCGTCCGGCGAATCGCCTCCACTGAATCCCTAAAACTATGCCCCCGATTAACGCGCAGAAGGCTGGCGTCAATCGTACTTTCCACGCCATATTCAATCATCACAAAGCTGCCTTTCGACATAGATGCCAGGCCTTCGAGCAGCCGCTCGGGCATGCAGTCGGGGCGCGTTCCGAGGATAAGGCCGGCTATGCGGGGATGGCGCAGAGCCTCCGCAAAAAGGGCAAGCAACTGCTCGGTATCGCCGTAGGTGCTTGTGTAAGATTGAAAGTAGGCCAGGTACTGCATGGACGGATATTTGTGGGCGAAGAAGCGGATTCCTTCGGCGATCTGCTCTTCCAGGCCGGCTCCCTCCAGGCAGTAGGAAGGGCTGAAGGCTGCATTGTTGCAATACGTGCAGCCGCCGCGTCCGAGCCGACCGTCGCGGTTCGGGCAGCTCGTGCCTCCATTAATAGAGAGCTTCTGAACTTTGAATGGGAACCGTTGGCGGAGATAAGAGGCGAAATCGTTGTACGGCATATTGAATATTATTGTGTAATCAAATTGGATAGGCCAAGGCCATTCTCGCAAGCCAATTCCAAATCGCATTTTGTCTGGCGGACCCGCCCGAGCTTTTGTAATCATTACATTTTGTCCGGCGGATCCGCCGGGGATATTGCGATTTTAGATTAGGGATTTTGGGCGGAATCCGACAGCCTTAGCGGCAGGATTGTTATCCCAGGGCCACGTCGAGCGCCATCATCAGCAGAAATCCGCCCATCACCGACAGCGTTCCGACGTTGCTATGATCGCCCAAGTGCGCTTCGGGAATCAGTTCCTCAACCACCACATACATCATTGCTCCGGCGGCAAAAGCCAGCAGCCAGGGCATATAGGGAGCAATAATTCCCGACAGAGCAACCATCATAAGGGCCGACAAGGGCTCCACCGCCCCCGATGCGCAGCCAAGGAAAAACGATCGGCTGGCGCTCAATCCTTCCTGGCGGAGAGGCAGGGCCACGGCGGCTCCTTCGGGCAGATTCTGGATCCCGATGCCGGCGGCCAGAGCAAGGGCGGCCGTATATTGAGCCGCATCGCCTCCATGCTGAGCGGCCAGAACGAAGGCTAAGCCAACGGCCATGCCCTCCGGAATGTTGTGGATCGTTACCGCCGAGACGAGCAGGCTGCTGCGCTTCATCTGCGTCGGAATGCCTTCGAGGGTGTTCGACGACAAGTGCAGGTGGGGAATCAGGCGGTCGATTGCAAACAAAAAGAGGACGCCAAGGGCAAATCCTCCGACGGCCGGTATCCAGCCGCTTACGCCGGCGGCTTCACTCTCCTCGATGGCCGGCACAAGCAATCCGAAGGCTGCGGCGGCAACCATAATTCCCGCTGCGAATCCCAGAAATATCGTCTGGGCCAGAGGGCTTGTGCGTTTGCGGAAAAAGAAAACCATTGATGAGCCTATGCATGTCATAACAAAAATAAAGCCGGCGCCTCCGGCTACCATAATTAATTCCTGAGTCTTCATTTTTTATTCTTCAATGTTATACATATATATAATGTATAGGGAAGTTGCCTATACTGCGGCCAATGTACGGCAAAAAAAGCGCCCGCGCAAGAATGGAGGCTGCTGCTTAGAGGCCCGCGCCGCCCTACATCGTCTCCCGAGGGCAAACCGCATTAAAAAATATCACGTCACGAAGGGGGATGATACCAGGCTCACTCCGCTTTGTAATCGATGCGCTATTCGTTTAGGTACATAACGCACGGATTACAAATCGTAGCGAGCTTAGTTGCCCGTAGGGCATTCATATCAATAGACAGGTGCCTACCAAGTCCATCAACTTCCCCGTAGGGGATGCACAGCATATATATTAATGTGTATCCCCTACGGGGAAAGTGCATACGGAACGTACTTTCTATTGATATGGATACCCTAACGGGCAATTAGCCTGCGCCAATTCTAAATGCGTTCGCCCTACATCGTCCCCCAGCTCTTGGCATTTTTATTCCGAACTTATTATTACTTTTAGCGCGAACATTATTTTTTATCATATCAAAATATATTCACTATGTTGTTAGACAAGTATTCTTTTGGAATTGGCGATCGCTTTGCGATGCAGGGCGAGGCGCAGTTAAGGGCTTTGATGAGAGCTTCGAAGGCCATTGGGACAGATATTGCGCCGGTATGGAACAAATCAAATCGCGAACATATAATAGTGGGCTCTACTCCGGCGGCTGTTCTGCGCGAGGCGGAGGAGGCGGTGAAAGCTCTGGGGTACGGGGGGCAATGGTTTACGGATGCCGATCACATTAATATGTCGAATGTTGATAAGTTTATTGAGGACTCGAACTTCTTCACTATCGACGTTGCCGACTTTATTGGTAAGCGGGAAACTGAGGATGAGATCGAAGCTTTTACGGAGCGCAGCCTGAAGCTGGCCGACGAGCTTTATCTGCCTGTAGAGATCGACGAGCCCTATCTGCGGCAGCTTGGCGCTAATTACTTGTACGCTATCCGAGAGGCAGCTCGCATCTACCATCACATCGAGCAGAGCAAAGGACGCGGGCAATTCGTGGCCGAGGTATCTATGGACGAGGCTGCGGAATGCCAGTTGCCCGACGATCTGATCTTCATCCTTCACGAGCTTGCCCGCGAAGGAGTTGGGCTGCAAACGATAGCTCCCAGATTTCACGGAAGCTTTCATAAGGGAGTGGACTACGTGGGCGATCTGGGCGTTTTTGCCAAGCAGTTTGAGGAATACATGGAGGCGCTCAATCTGGCTGTCGAACACTTCGGATTGCCGGAGGGCATCAAGCTGAGCATACATTCAGGCAGCGATAAATTCTCGCTCTATCCTATTATCGGCAGCATTGCACGCAGGCACGGTCGCGGATTCCATATCAAAACCGCCGGCACCACATGGCTGGAGGAAGTGCTTGGCCTGGCGATGACAGACGACGCGGAGGCTATCCGTCTGGTGAAATTTATCTACTCCGAAGCCCTTGAGCGATGCGACGAACTTTGCCTGCCGTACAGCACAGTCATTGACATCAACCGCCAGAATCTGCCCGGAGCATCCGAAGTGAATGCCTGGAGCGGACGGCAATTCGCATCGGCCCTGCGCCACATACCCGATAGCCCACAATATAATCCCGACATGCGACAGCTCGTGCACGTGGCATACAAAATCGCCGCCGAAAACTCCGACCGCTATCTGGCAGCCCTGAAACGCAACGCCGCAACCGTCGGACAGCAGGTCGAGGAAAACATATACGAGAGGCATCTACGCAGGCTATTCGACCTCCCATGAAAACAGCCTGCCCCTAAATTCTCAACTATTGCATATATTTGCGACACTTAAAAATCATATTATTATTAATTTTTCAACACATCAAAAAACAAAGTATGGAAATCATCAAAGTAACAGGCAGAGAGATTTTAGACTCAAGAGGCAATCCAACCATCGAAGTTGACGTACTGCTCGAATCAGGTGCATTCGGACGCGCAGCTGTACCATCCGGAGCATCCACCGGCGAAAATGAAGCAATCGAGCTTCGCGACGGCGACAAGAAGCGCTACGGAGGCAAAGGCGTGCGCAAAGCCGTTGATAACGTGAACAAACTCATCGCTCCTTCAATCATCGGAATGAATGCCCTCAACCAGCGAGCCATCGACAAAAAGCTGCTTGACCTCGACGGCACCGCAACGAAGTCGAATTTGGGCGCCAACGCAATGCTCGGCGTATCACTGGCCGTTGCCAAAGCCGCTGCGGCATATCTTGACCTCCCCCTGTACCGATACATCGGCGGCACGAACGCATACGTACTCCCCGTGCCCATGATGAACATCATCAACGGCGGATCGCACTCAGATGCGCCCATCGCCTTCCAGGAATTTATGATACGGCCCGTTGGAGCAAGTAGTTTTAGCGAAGGCCTCAGAACCGGAGCCGAAGTGTTCCATGCACTCAAGAAGGTACTCAAAGATCGCGGACTGAGCACGGCCGTTGGCGACGAAGGCGGATTCGCACCAACCCTCGACGGCACCGAAGACGCCCTCAACTCCATCCTCCAAGCCATCAAAGCCGCAGGATACGAGCCCGGAAAAGACGTTACCATAGCCCTCGACTGCGCCGCATCCGAGTTTTATAGCAACGGAATCTACGACTACGCCAAGTTCGAAGGCCCAAAAGGCGCCAAGCGCAACGCCGCACAGCAAGCCGATTACCTGGCCGAACTCGTTGATAAATTCCCCATTGACTCCATTGAAGACGGAATGGACGAAGGCGATTGGGAAGGATGGAAGCTCCTAACCGACAAGATCGGAAGCAAATGCCAGCTCGTGGGCGACGACCTGTTCGTAACCAACGTGGAGTTCCTCCGCAAAGGCATACAAAGCGGATGCGCCAACTCCATCCTCATCAAAGTGAACCAAATAGGAACTCTGAGCGAAACCCTTGACGCCATCGAAATGGCTCACCGCAACGGCTACACCTCTGTCACATCACATCGCTCCGGCGAAACCGAAGACGCAACAATAGCCGACATCGCAGTGGCAACCAACTCCGGCCAAATCAAGACAGGATCGCTCAGCCGTTCCGACCGCATGGCCAAATACAACCAGCTCCTGCGCATTGAAGAGGAGCTCGGCGATCGGGCAGCCTACGGATACAGCAAGCTGAAATGAAACGGTTTCAGCCCGGGCCTGCTCTGCATAGCATAACACAACAGGACGTTTAATTTGTTATTATACACAACCAACTCCTTAATTATTAATTTTATTAGATTTTGTTAGCGTCGGTTCATTTGGGCCGGCGCTTTTTTATTTATAGGCCTTCGCATCCGAGCTCGTATAAGAATACTTTGGCTCGCTATCAACCGATCTGCTGCTTTGCTCGTCAAGCTATTTCGGAGCCTAAATCACCCCCTGTTTTCGCTGAAATAATTATTGATACTCCAATTCGCTATCTGAATTGGATGAAAAAGCTGTGCTCGTAGCTAATTCATGTTATGTATTAGCCGTAAAACCTTTTTCCGTCTTGATTCATACCATGTATTAGCGTCAAAATAATGTTTTGAGGATAATACATGATATGTATTGATGAAAATATAGCTTTTGAGGCTAATACAATATATGTATTGGCGCCAAAATAATGTTTTGGTTATAATACATGATATGTATTGATGAAAATATAATTTTTGAAGCTAATATAACAGGTGTATTGGCATCAAAATAATTTTTTGATGACAATACATTATATGTATTAGTTGAAATATAGTTTTTGAAGCTAATACAACAGATGTATTGATTGAAAATATAGTTTTGAAGCTAATACAACATGTGTGTTGATTCCGTAATAATATTTTCAGCTAATACAGCAGCTGAATCAGTGCGAACGAAATGTTTTTAGCTGATTCACTATATGAATTGAGCAAAATATATAGTTTGGAGGTAAAATCATGGCTGCATGTCAGGATAGAGATTTATTTTGGAAAGCGCTCTATACTATGCTTGTTGAAAAGAAAAACAGGAGAGCAGAAGGCATTTATGAACAATGAGCCTTAACTATTGCAAAAGCCGAAGCAAGCGAATATCTTTGTAAAAAAAGAAAATACACACACTCAACATGGAGCAACAGGAAGGTCACGAAAAAAAATATCTTATAGACAAGTTCGTACAGCCGGTTCACAAGTTTATCCAGCAGGAAAAATCGAGCGGAATTGTGCTGGGAGCCTCCGTGTTAATCGCCCTCATCTTTGCAAATTCTCCGCTATCGGCAGATTACTTCAGATTTTTTCAACATAAGTTAGGATTCAGATTCGACGGAGTTTCGTATCTGGAATTTAGCATCTACCACTGGATCAATGATGGTTTGATGGCAATATTTTTCTTCGTCGTAGGTTTGGAGCTCAAGCGCGAGTTTGTAGAGGGTGAGCTGTCGAATCTTCGGATGGCGATTCTGCCTATTGCAGCGGCCGTTGGAGGCATGCTGATGCCGGCCTTAATATATCATATCATGAACAGAACGGGGGAGGCATCGAATGGCTGGGGGATACCGATGGCCACGGATATTGCGTTCGCCCTGGGCGTTTTATACCTCTTTGGGAAGCGGGTGCCGACCTCCATCAAGGTGTTTCTGGCAGCGCTGGCCATAGTTGACGACCTTGGAGCCGTTGTCGTCATCGCCCTGTTTTATACATCTAAAATAGATATCATAAACCTGACCTACGGATTCCTATTTGCCGGAACAATGTTCATAGGCAACAAGATGGGAGTTCGGAACCTGCTGTTTTATGCCATACTTGGCGTCGCCGGAGTGTGGGCAGCCTTCGTGATGTCAGGAGTTCATGCCACCATAGCCGCGGTGATATCGGCCTTCACCATTCCCGCCGACGTTCGCATCAATCCGCGCGGCTACATCAACCGGCTTAACGCCCAGCTGACGCGCCTTAACCTCATCCAGCTCAACGATCGCAGCACGCTTTCGGAGGAGCAGGTACATATTTTCGATACGATCAAGAAAGATACAAATGCCGCCATTCCGCCCCTTCAGCGGCTTGAGCACGCTTTTTATCCGATAGCCACATTCATAGTCCTGCCCATTTTTGCCATAGCCAATGCAGGAGTGCCCTTTCAGGTACATGCCGATCTTTGGACGGGATCAGTAGCCCTCGGAGTAGCCCTCGGACTGTTTGTCGGAAAGCCCCTCGGCGTGATTGGCACCACCTATTTGCTCGTGAAGCTCAAGATCGCCAAGTATCCTAAGGGAATGAATTTGCAGTATTTGATGGGCATCGGGATGCTTGCCTCCATCGGCTTCACAATGTCGATATTCATAACCTCGCTTGCCTTCGACGAGCCAGCGCACTTCGTGCAATCCAAGCTAGGAATCTTCGCCGCATCCATTGCAGGCGGCGTTCTGGGCTACTTTATCCTGAAAAAAGCCATCCGAAAAGACGGCTCCAACAACTGCAGCCATGCCGAAACATAAAGGTGACGATAATAAGCTAGAGAGGCAGTCTTGCATTTGTCCATCGACTACCCTGTTTTCATAGCTAAAAAAACTAAAAACGCGGTTCGACGGAGCATGAAGTAAGTAAAGAATGAAAAAATATATATATTTGCAAAGTAAGAAACATCTATAAATATAACAAGTATGGAAGTCAAAAAATCAAAAGATGCGGACTTAGAAAGTTCGAAAATATCAAGCTACCTGATGGGGCTTATCGTAGGGCTTGCAGTATTATTCGTAGGCTTCGAATGGGGAACTCAAGACATTAAGGAGGTAGTCGACACAGGTATCACTGAGATCCTGGCCGAGGAAGAGATAGAGATCACTAGGCCGGAAGATACTCCTCCACCGCCTCCTCCTCCCCCAGTACAAGTCACCCCGGAAATATTGGAAGTAGTGGAAGACAATGTAAAGATCGAAGAGCGCGAAATTATTTCTACGGAAGACGATTCGAAGAAAGCTCAGGAGCAAGTTTACGTGCCGACAGCTCCGGTAGCCGCCCAAGATGAAGAAGAATCAGCTCAGGAGATCTTTGCAATAGTAGAAGAGATGCCCTCATATCCTGGAGGCGAAACCGAGATGATGAAGTTCCTTCGCGAGAACTTAAGGTATCCGGTTATAGCCCAGGAGAACGGCGTAACGGGTAGGGTTACAGTAGGCTTTGTTGTTAATCGCGACGGGTCAATCGTTGATGTAGCCGTATTGCGTGGCGTAGATCCCTCGCTGGACAAGGAGGCTCTCCGTGTAGTAGGAATCATGCCGAAATGGACCCCCGGCAAGCAGAGAGGTAAACCGGTACGTGTAAAATTTACAGTTCCGGTAACATTCAAATTGAATTAAGAGAACAATCAGCATGTCTTTTCAGAGTTAGCAACCCTTAATCATTAAAGTCATGGAAAGCAAGAAATCCCAAAATGCGAGTTTAGAAAGTTCGAAGTTGTCGAACTATCTGATGGGGCTTATTGTAGGGCTTGCAATACTATTTGTTGGCTTCGAGTGGAGTACGGCTGACGTGAAGAGAGCGATCAACACAGGCATCGTAGATATTATGCCGGAAGTCGACATAATGATCACTCGCCCGGACGCTCCTCCTCCACCGCCTCCTCCGCTCCCAGTACAAGTCACCCCAGAAATATTGGAAATAGTAGAGAATAATGTAGCGATAGATCAGCAGGACATGCGCTCAACGGAAGATGATGTACATACGGTTCAAGTGGAGTCTTACGTACAGCCAGCTGTAGCGATCAAGGTTGAAGAAGCTTCGCAGGAGATCTTCGCCGTAGTAGAGGAGATGCCACAGTTTCCCGGCGGCGATGCAGAGCTATTCAGGTTCTTGAGAGATAATATCCAGTATCCGTGGCCTGCCATAAGCCAAGGCATATCTGGCCGCGTGACAGTGGGCTTTGTAGTTAACAGCGACGGCTCTATTGTTGATGCAACCGTATTGCGTGGCGTAGATCCCGCGTTGGACAAGGAAGCCCTGCGTGTTGTAAGCAGCATGCCGAAATGGACCCCCGGCAAGCAGAGAGGCAAGCCGGTAAGAGTAAAGTATACTGTTCCGGTATCATTCAAATTGAGTTATTAGAAGAACATTAAAGAAGGTAATCCGAATCCCCTCCCAGGAAGGATGCCGGAAGCGATTCCGCCCCTTTTTCCT
>JAITHO010000059.1 GCA_031279915.1 Tannerellaceae bacterium | reverse complement strand
ACCATCTATCGCTATGCCGAAGTTCTGCTCATTGCCGCCGAAGCCATCGCCCAGGCTGAGGGAGTTACCGACGAGGCCGTTAGATACCTCGCCGACGTTCGCGCTCGCGCCTACACCATCACTCCCCGCGCCGAGATTGAAACCGAGCTTAAGGCTCTATCCAAAGAGGCCTTCATACAGCAGGTGTGGGTTGAGCGCATGCGAGAGCTGGTGTTTGAGTTCCGCATCTGGGACGATATCCGTCGCACGCGGCTTTATCCTGTTACTTCGGCCACGGAGGCCGGAAAAGTATCGTGGGTGAATCTGATAGGCGCCGTGAATCCCTGGGGGCAAACTTTCCAGGAGAAGCATCTGCTATGGCCGCTATCGGCTAATGAGATGCAGCGCAATCCTTCGTTACAGCAAAATCCGGGGTATAATTGATTCCGATTATAAAGAATGAGGGTATGTCAAATGTATAGGGAGGCAATCGTAGGGGCCGAATATTTTCGACCCCTATCCCCTCAATTTGACTCCCTCATTTAAATCCTTACCCCCACCAAAAAAAGGCCGTTGACACCCGAGCCTTGGGAAGTCAGCGGCTTCTTTTTTGGGGGGGTAGCGGAAGCTGGATTTTGAGATGCAGGCTACGGCCGATGTTGTAGAGGCCTATCGTTTTGTAGCGCGAGAGGTGGTCGTAATAGGTTTTGTTCAGGAGGTTGCTGACGGAGAGGTTCAGCTGCACGGGCTGCGACTTCAGGGCGAGCTCCATGGCTATGCCGGCGTTGAGCAGGTTGTATGCCGGCGTTGAATCTTCGTTGAGAGCCACTCTGTTTTGTGCCATTGAGTAGAGGTTTTGCATGTAGATTGAGATCATGCGAAGCAGAGGTTGCTGCGGCTTCTTGTTGGCGAACCTGAAATTGGCGCTAATGGTTGTCCGGATCTTTTGCGAGGGCATCAGGGCGAGATATGCGCCGTTGCGCTCTTGTCCGTAAACGCTGCTGAAGGAGCTTTCCAGATGTAGCCAATCCAGCGGATGAGGGTGTAGATGGAATCCGGCTTCTCCTCCATACAGATATGCGTCGGCCTGTACGTAGCTGAAGGCCGGCGCTTCGTCGATTATGCTGCCGCTTGGTTGGAGGTAGATATAATTCCGTATGTAATTGAAATACGGATTGGCGAAGAGGCTTATGTGCTTGGTGGAGTAACTGAGGCCAAGGTCAGCCTGGAAGCTGTTTTCGATTTTCAGGTCGGGATTGCCGGTTTCGTAGCGGTTCGTTCCGTGATGCACTCCGTTGCTGAGCAGTTCGTACATGTTTGGGGCGCGGAATCCGGAGGCTATGGTTGCTCTCAGGGTCATAGCATCGCTGATGGGCTGATGCAGTCCGACGGAGAAGTTGAGTGCGAAATAATCCCGCTTCAGTCCATCAATCTCCCCTATTGCTTTTGCATTGATACTTCGGTGATCGACCCTGAGGCCGGTTTGCAGAGTAGCCTTTTCCGAATAGTGAAAGCCAGCCAGGGCGAAGGCTCCAATGTCAAAGGTATTAGCATCGGGTATCAGAACCTCCTCGCCTCTGTTGCTGTTTCTCTGGGCCATTCCCTGATTGCCGACGGTAATAGTCCAACGTTCGCTTATCATCGCCGAATACCATTTTATGTTCCATGAGAAAGTTTGCAGATGCATGTCGAGAGCCGGCTCCTCGCTTTCATGATGATCGTTGGCTTCGTCCTCATGCTCATGCTCATGTTCGTCCTCAAATTCTTTACGGCTATTGGCGATATAGCCCAGATCTATTTTCAGCTTAGCTCCGTCGGCCAAGAACCAGGTGTTTTCGGAGCTAACGTAGTGAGTGTTCATCTTCTGGAAAGGCAGGTTGGGAGTACGTTCGCTGCCAGACGCATGTTCGTCTTCATGCTCGTCGTGTTCCTCGAGTTCGGTCAGTCCGTAGCTTTCGCCAAGGAATCCGTACTTAATAGCAGCGGAGAATTTGTTGCCGGTATATCCAAGCGCCGTTTTAATATTTCCGGTATTGAATCGCGAGTTAGGCACCCGAAAGTTATTGCCGTCGGCATAATCTTTATTTGAATTATATCCTCCGAAGAGATTAAAATGCAGTTTATTTTTCGAGAATTTAATAGCTCCCTTGTTATTCCATCCCGCAGTATTTCCGGCGAACTCCGATCCGAATCTTGCCTCCAAGTTTCCATCGCTTGCATACCGTTCGTCAACAAAATATAGAGCGCCCCCCAGAGCGTCGCTTCCATAAAGCAGGGAGGCCGGGCCTTTGATTATCTCCACCTGCTCGTATCCGTTTTCATCCAGCCCCAGCCCGTGCTCATCGCCCCATTGCTGGTTTTCGATTCTTAGTCCCTGCGAGAAAACAGCGACACGGTTGCCGCTCAGTCCTCTGACGACCGGCTTGCCTATTCCTGCTCCGGTGCTGAGATTCTCGATGCCGGGCACAGCGGATAGCTTTCCGGTCAGCGACATTCCAGGGAGGCTTCTATCAGCAATATTCAGCTTCTCAACCGCCAGAACATTCTCGCCCTGCAGCCGCGAGCTATTTTCAATCGCAACTATCTCCTGCAATTCATGAACGGCAGCTTGCAGATAGAGCCTTTGGGAGCCCTGCCTCAGCTGGATATATTGCCTGTAAGTTTGATAGCCAACAGCCGATATCTGCGCCAGGATTTGTGGCGCATCCAGGTCGACCGTAAACTCGCCCTGCGAATCAGTCACGCAGCCCGTTTTCAGCTCCGGAAAATATACGGCGGCATATTCAACCGGCTCGCCGCTTTCGGCATCAAGCGCTTTGACCCTCGTTTGCGCCATAGCCGCCGTTTGCATCGCCAGCAGAACAACCAGCAGGCACAAGGGCTTGAGCAATGCGCTGCACTTGCGGCAGTATCCGGATATGTACGACACGAACGACAGCGCGCTGTATCCCGTCGGCAAAGCCTGTCCGGCCACAGCCTCGCCAATGCAGGTCACCTCGTTGCAGGCAATGCAGTGGAAATGCGGATGGGCATCGTGATGATTTCCAGCCGTGCATCCGCTGCAAAGGGCGTAATAGATCGCTCCGTCGTCGCCCACAACCCTGTGCAGCTTGCCTTCGTCGCAAAAGCTTTGCAGTATGCGGAAGAGCGTCACCCTGTCCATCTTTTTCGATAATCGTTTGCTTATCTCTTCGCGGCTAAGCGCGGAGTTTGAGGAGGCCAAAACCTCGAGAATCATTTGCTTGGTGCGCGTGTTGCGTCTTTGCTTATCCATATTCTTATAGTATTATAAATTATTATTGCAACAAAGATGCAATAAGGATTCAAACCCTGCAAGTTTTTCCCTCAAAAAATCCGCTCCGACAGCTCCACTCCGATTCCGAAGCCATAGTAAAGCTGTTCGTGGGCTCAAAAACAAAGTTGGGAGCTCTCCCCAGAAGCCAAATTGATATTTTGTCGGACTACATTTTCTTCCCGCAAATTTACGGCATATAAATGTAGCGCTACAATTCTTTGCCGCAAACTTTCGGCAGACTAATGTAGCGCTACATCATATTGCCGTAAAGTTGCGGCATAATAATGTAGCTCTACGCTAACTTGCCGTAAGTTTGCAGCAGAATAGTGTAGAGCTACATTATATTGCCGCAAGTTTTCTACAAACTATTGTTGTACTACGATATTTTTCCGTATATTTGCGGCGTGATAAAGTAGCGCTACAATTACTTGCCGTAAATTTACGGGAAGATAATGTAGCGCAACAAAATACTCAAAGCAGCTTTAGAGACATTTCCCACAATGAATATTCAAATCACAAAAAAGATGGCGATGATAATTCAGAATTATTTGTACATGCTTAGCAGACTGAAAAACGCTAACAACATGCAGTTTCATCTTTCGCAAAGAGAAAGGTTGGCAGCTCTCGTAGAGGGTATTCCTCTGCTGGAGGCGCCTTGGCGAAAATACATGGCGGCAGTTCTCAAGCTCGACAATAGCTATAAATGGTATGCCACGGCTCCGGAGACGAAGGAGCTGGAGAAGCTAAAAGTAAAGCGCGACGGCGATGTTAGCTGGATGGAGCATCTCGTAAAGGATCTTTATCGCTTCGGCATAGATAAGGAAACAAAAGATTCGGCCGAGCGCATCTCCTACATCCTCAAGAACTATAAAGGCATTCAAAGAGCCGGCTACGAGGCCGCCACTGCCTTGATTAACAATCTCATCGAGGATCTCGAAAAAGCAGAATATGCAGCCGACGTATCTCGCTTAGGCTTAGCCATAATTATTACAGATCTGAAGCAGCAGAACGATAGCTTTCAGGCTCTCTATGAAACGCGCTTCGATGCTCGCTATGCTCATAGTCAGGAAGGTAACACAAAGGAATGTAGGGGTTTTGCAGATACCGCTTTCAATGAACTTTGCGTAGTTATAACCGCCCTGCATATAGCGCTGACCGATCCGGACGAAAGAGAGCAAACGGAAAAAATAATCGACACAATCAACGCCGAGATAGAACAATTCTACATCAACTACCATCGCCACTCAACCGCAATTGTCAAACGCCGCGAGAAGGAAGCCAAGGAGAAAGAAGAGAAAGCAAAAGCCAAAGCGGCAAAGGAAAAGGAGGCAAAGGAGAAGGAGTCAAGCGAAAAGAAAGCCGACAAGAATGCCCCATCCCCCCCATCTCAGCCGGCCCCAATCCCTCCGGCAGTGAACAATCCGCCTCAAACCCCTGCCGCTGCGCCCTCGCCAACGGTTAAAGCCGACAAGGCCAATCCTCCGCCGGAGGGAGGGCGTAAATGATGTCCGCCGCAAGCGGGCGAGTGGGAGAGTCGCAAGGGATAAAATCAAAATCTAATTATTAGAAATTCTCTTATATTTGCCTCGCAACAAAATATTACTTATCATTTTAAATCCCTTGATTCACATGAAAACAAATTATGACATTCGCTTTGCGGCTCATCCTGAGGATGTGAAGACGTATGATACGGCGCGTTTGCGCAAGGAGCATCTGGTTGGGAAGCTTTTCGCGGCCGATGAAGTCAATATGGTATATAGCATGTACGATCGCCTTGTGGTGGGCGGCGTTATGCCCGTTGATGAGGTTATTCTTCTGGAGGCGATAGATCCTTTGAAGGCCAGTTTTTTTCTTTCCGGCAGAGAGCTTGGCATATATAATGTCGGCGGCAAAGGGCGGGTAATGGTTGGCGATGCGGTATTCGATCTGGGCTTCAAAGAGGCGCTCTATCTTGGGATGGGCGACAGGGAGGTGCGGTTCGAGAGCCTGGAGCCCGGCCGTCCGTCGAAGTTCTATTTTAATTCGGCCGTTGCCCACTGCACTTATCCGGATCGTAAGATCACGAAAGCAGATGCGGTTGTGGCCGAGATGGGATCGCTGGAAGGTTCGAACCATCGCTGCATTAATAAGATGATAGTATCGCAAGTTCTCCCCACCTGCCGTTTGCAAATGGGTATGACAGAGCTGAAGCCCGGTAGCGTTTGGAACACTATGCCGGCACATACTCATCTTCGCCGGATGGAGGCTTACTTTTATTTTGAGGTGGATGAAGGACGGGCCGTATGCCACTTCATGGGCGAGCCTGGCGAAACGCGGCACATCTGGATGCAGAACGAGCAAGCAGTGATCTCGCCCGAATGGTCGATTCACTCGGCGGCAGGCACGGGCAGCTATACCTTCATCTGGGGCATGAGCGGGGAGAATCTCGACTACGGCGACCAGGATTTTTATTTGGAAACAGAACTTAGATAATACATTTATTTCGAACACATGAACCCATTTGATTTGACAGGCAAAATAGCCTTCGTAACCGGCGCCTCTTATGGCATCGGATTCGCCTTAGCCCAGGCATTCGCATCGGCCAGCGCTCGCGTAGTTTTCAACGATATTAATCAGGAGCTGGTCGACAAAGGCCTCGCGGCTTATGCATCCGAAGGGATAGACGCTCGCGGCTACGTGTGCGACGTCACCAGCGAACCTGCCGTACAGGCCACAGTGGCCCGCATCACGGAGGAGGTAGGCGTTATCGACATCCTGGTGAATAACGCCGGCATCATCAAGCGCATCCCAGCTCTCGAAATGGATCCGGCAGACTTCAGGAAAGTGATCGACGTTGACCTCACGGCTCCCTTCATCGTATCGAAAGCCGTAGCTCCAGGAATGATAGCCAAAGGCGGCGGCAAGATTATTAATGTATGCTCGATGATGAGCGAACTCGGACGAGAAACCGTATCGGCTTATGCCTCGGCCAAGGGCGGACTGAAGATGCTCACCCGCAACCTGGCCTGCGAATGGGCTGAGTATAACATCCAGGTCAACGGAATAGGGCCCGGATACATAGCCACCCCGCAAACAGCTCCGCTCCGAGAGCCGGGCCATCCCTTCAACGACTTTATCATAGCTAAAACTCCAGCCGCCCGCTGGGGAACGACGCACGACCTGCAAGGGCCAGCCATCTTCCTGGCATCCTCCGCCTCCGACTTCGTTAACGGACATATATTATATGTCGACGGAGGCATTCTGGCTTATATCGGCAAGCAGCCCAAATAGCCGGCCTCCATTCAGCATCCATAATAAATCTATAATTCACATGAAAAACATCCTTCTTTACCTTGCCGCTGCAATGATGTTACTGTCTTGCGGCGATAATGCTATTAAGATAGTAGTCGAGAATCCCCTCGACTTCGCACGCAATGCGGAAATGACGGAAATAGATCTTTCGCTCATCCCCGCCGATTTTACAACAAAAAACTATGTCCTTACCGGCCCTGAAGGAACCGAAGTAGGCTGGCAACTGTCCGACAACGGCAAGCTCTTTATCTTCCAGGCAAGCGTAGGGGCCAAAAGTTCGGTGGTTTATAAGCTGAAGGAGGGCGTTCCCTCGGAAGTCGCTCCTCGCACCTCCGCCCGCTTCGTTCCCGAAAGGAAAGACGACTTCTCGTGGGAGAACGACATCGCAGCCTACCGGATGTACGGCCCAGCGCTCGCCGCCGAGAATCCGAGCAACGGAGTGGATCTGTGGCTCAAGTGCACCGACCAGCTAATGACGGCCAAGCTCTATGCCGACGAGCTCGAACGCGGCATCTCCTATCATGAGAACCATAGCGGGCTCGGGCTGGATTGCTACGACGTGAAGCATACGGCCGGCGCCGGAGGCATCGCTCCCTACACCTATAAGCTCTGGACGGGCGATCATTTTGACCGGTACGAAATCCACGAGAATGGCCCGCTGCGCTCCGTCTTCACCCTCTGGTACGATTCAGCCATAGTTGACGGAGAAGTGTACAGCGAGGAGATAAGGATAACGTGCGATGCCGGCAGCATGCTCAACAAGGCGGTCGTAACCTACACCGGGCTGCCTCAGAGTATGCAA
This sequence comes from Tannerellaceae bacterium, assembly GCA_031279915.1. GTDB lineage: Bacteria > Bacteroidota > Bacteroidia > Bacteroidales > Tannerellaceae > DFXE01. The sequence continues at coordinate 3,526 of JAITHO010000059.1, read as the reverse complement.
CTTGCCGCCGGCATTACTCTCCACAACAGTTCGGGCGAAATCTTTGCCGACGCAGCAACATCCGTAATAGGATACGCCGAGCAGGCGCTCTCCGGCATCAAAAAGGAGCCTCAGGGACAGAACTACGTTGGCGTCTACATGCCCTCCTCAAAAGGAGAGACGAAAGTTGAAAGCAATCACCAGCTCATCCTGTCCGACTATACCGTAGGCAGCGAGCTGGTATACTACTTTGGCGGCGGCTGGAGCCAATGGAAGTTCCCCGAAGCCAAAGATTGGTTCGCCGCCCTGCAGCAATTCAGCATGGCCAAGCAAAATCCCCTGGAACTAAAAATCAGTAAATAATTACCCATGAGAAGCAACGAAAAAATGACCAACCACCGGTGGATGATATGCGCAATGCTATTCTTTGCCACCACCGTGAATTATCTCGACCGCCAGGTACTATCGCTAACATGGCCCAACTTCATAGGCCCTGAGTTTGGATGGACAAATGACGACTATGGCAACATCACCTCCATGTTTTCTATTTTTTATGCCGTATGCATGCTGTTTGCGGGCCGATTTGTTGACTGGCTCGACACAAAGAAAGGGTTCTTGTGGGCGATAGGGATATGGTCGGTGGGAGCATGTATGCACGCCTTCTGCGGCATTGTCACAGCCGGCATATCCGTAGGAAGCTGGACACTGAGCTTTACCGAGGCTCGCGATGCTATACAAACGGTAGGGATCACGGCTCAGATAGTGTCGCTAAGCGTTACGCTCTTTATCGTTTGCCGCTTCGTGCTTGCGCTAGGCGAGGCCGGCAACTTTCCTGCGGCAATTAAGGCGACGGCCGAATATTTTCCCAAAAAGGATAGGGCTTTTTCCACAAGCATATTCAATTCCGGAGCCACCATAGGCGCCATGATAGCTCCCGCCTGCATACTCTTCATTGCCGAGAAGTACGGATGGGAAATGTCGTTCATCATCATCGGTTTGTCAGGATTCATCTGGATGGGATTCTGGGTTTTGCTCTACAACAAACCAGAGCGCCATCCCAGGGTAAATAAAGAAGAACTTGAATATATCCAACAGGACAAACTGCAGAATCCGGAGGACAGTAAAAAGCCGGAGGGCGAGAAGCGTAAGCTTTCCTTCATCGAATGTTTCAAGTTCAAGCAAACATGGGCCTTCGCCTTCGGCAAATTTATGACCGACGGCGTATGGTGGTTCTACCTTTTCTGGATGCCCAAATATCTCCAATCAACTTTCAAGCTCGAAGGCACGCAGCAAATTTTACCGCTCACAATCCTTTATACCATTGTGATGCTCTCGATAGTAGGCGGCTGGCTGCCATCTTATTTCATCGACAAAAAGAAGATGAATCCCTACGCCGGGCGCATGAAGTCAATGCTGATTTTTGCCTTCTTCCCGCTCTTAGCCCTCTTTGCACAGCCGCTGGGCAGCTACACCTATTGGCTACCGGTGGTACTTATTGGAATTGCCTGCGCTGCTCATCAGGCTTGGTCGGCCAATATCTTTTCGACCGTTGGCGACATGTTCCCCAAGTCGGCCATTGCAACCGTAATCGGCATAGGAGGTATGGCTGGAGGCATTGGTTCCTACTTTATAAATAAAGGCTCAGGCATGCTGTTCGATTATTCTGCTAATACTCACATGAAGTTTATGGGCTTCACCAACGAGCCGGCAGGCTACTTCATCGTCTTCTGCTTCTGCTCTGTTGCCTATCTCATCGGATGGATAGTGATGAAAACTCTTGTGCCTAAGTACAAGGTCATCAGTGTCGATGAGTAAGGGCCATCTGCTTTTTACAGGCTTAAACTAACTATCCTTGCAGCTCTGCGCCCTCTGCTTAACCATGGTTTTGTAGGGGAGCGCCGAGCCGCAGGTTCTAAACACAAACTCAAATGTTCAAAACGTCGTTCCGCCTGCCGATAATCTCCCTGCCATCCCTGCTTTCTGTTATTTCATTGCTGCTCCTCTCCGCCCCGGCCTTCTCTCAGGAGTTTGTTTGGGAAGTCGGCATGCGCTCGTTTTTCGACAATAATGAGTTTGCCGGCTCAAAGATCCAGCTATCGCAAACGATGGCCGGCGTGCGGCTGGCCCCCGTAATCGGCTTGGAATGGGATGGGAAGCACCGGATATTTGCCGGCGCCGACGCTCTGCACGAGTGGGGAAGCTCTAAAGCTATCGACGGAATCGAGCCCATCGCCTACTACGAATACAATGCCCGCCCGTTCCGCTTCCTCGCCGGAGCCTTCTCGCGCAAAACGCTGGAGCATTACCCGCGGATGTTCTTTGCCGACTCCATCCTGAACTATCGCCCCACGATCAACGGTATATTCTGGGAATACTCACTGCCGGAGAACGGATTCGCCAACGTGTGGCTCGACTGGACAAGCCGTCAAACGCGCAGCCGCCACGAAGCCTTCTTCATGGGATGGTCAGGGCGATATAATCGCGGCATCCTTCGCTTTCAGCATTTCGGATATATGTTCCACCTCGCTCCCACGTCCGACCCCGACGCTCATGTTCCGGTGCACGACAACGGGCTACTTCTTTCATCAATCGGCCTCGATCTTGCCGAACGCCTGGGATTCGATCGCCTGGAAACCAACCTGGGATGGACGCTCGCCCTGGAGCGCAATCGTGGCGCCGACTCCTGGTATGCCCCCCAAGGTCTGCTGTGGGAAACGCGCATCGCATACCGCCGCCTTGAGCTATTCAACTCATTCTACAAAGGCGGACGGCTGCAAAAATATTATCCCGAGCGCGGCAACCAGCTCTATCACGGCGATCGCCTTTACAGCGCCGGCTTATACAATCGCCTCGACCTTGGCATACATTTCATCAAGAGCAAGGCCGCCAATGTTCGCCTTGCCTATTCGCTTCACTTCGCCGAAGGCAAGGTCTTCCATCAGCAAATGCTATATGCCACGGTCAATATCGGGAAGTAAGGGAGTAATGTTTTTAGGTAGAATAAATCCGGATTCCGAATTAGAGTTTCGACTGTAATTTTATCCGGTGAATGTTAATATTTTTAAGGGAAAACGCCATCTGGGACAAATTGTCAGACCCAAGTCGCGGGAAAACGCCATCTGGGACAAATTGTCAGACCCAAGTCGCGGGAAAAGGCCATCTGAAACAAATTGTCAGACCCAAGTCGCGGGAAAACGCCATCTGGAACAAAGATAGCTTTGCACTGCAAATCGGCGCGAGCAAAAGAAAAGTCTGAAGATTTCCGGAGGAAAAGAATCGATTCTTTGGGGAGCCAACAGGATTTCCGGAGGCTCCAAGATTTCTGTCCGGACGCCTCAACATCGTTGTGAACCCCGTAGAGGTTTAAAACTTTGGAGGGGACTGAAAAAGTATTTTGCACTTCTCTCTCGTGCAAAGCTCTCGTTTTATATATTATTAGAAAACTGCATCACCTCAGCCTCAAGACATCGCCCTCGGTCGGGATATAATCTTCCTTCTTTTTGTTCAGCTTATACAGGCTTTTCACCTGGATGCCGTATTGCTGGGA
>JAITHO010000227.1 GCA_031279915.1 Tannerellaceae bacterium | reverse complement strand
CGACCGAAAGCGGCGTCATTCACGAGATGAAAAAGAGAAGTCCGGGCAAGATTTTTGTGCCTGCTCCGCCCGACGATTCCACTTGCGCCTGCAACGAATGTAGTTTCATGCGGCTAAATACTTTGGAAAAACTTTATCGCTGCCTGCTTGACGAAAGTCCCGAAGTGCTCGTGCCCGAAGAATTGCGAGAGGCGGCTGAGATGCCTATACGTCGAATGTTGTTGAGTTGAACAGGTGAAGTTGTGAAACATGGAAAACAGTAGCGGCAAATATGTGGGCTTTGCGGGTCTTATCTTCAACAAATATTTTATACAATAATAAACAACACGAATTATGAAACACTTCATTTTATGGATTTTGGCGGCGTTGTGTAGTGCATCGCTTAGCTCTCAAACTTATTCTTACAACGGTTTGGATAATAATATGGGAAATTTGTATCGGCTGTCGAACGCTCGGTCTCGTTCGATTAGTCCCGAAAATTTTAGCGGCGAGAAGGGTAAAGGCGGCATGGCTGACTTAAAAGATAAAGATAAGCGGAATATTGCGAACGCATCTGAAGCCGCGCGAGACCTTGGTCAGGGTTGGAAAGTGAACCCTTATATTCGCATATTGCCCGGAGAAACTATAACAATTGCCCAGATTGACGGGCCTGGCGCCATTCAACATATATGGATGACGCCTACCGGAAATTGGCGCTTCACTATTATTCGTATTTACTGGGATGATGAAGCGGAACCCTCGGTTGAGTGTCCTGTGGGCGACTTTTTTGGCATGGGATGGGGCGTTTATTCTCCTTTGAGCTCGCTTGCTATTTGCGTAAATCCCGGCAGTGCATTTAATTGCTACTGGACTATGCCATTTAGGAAGCGTTGCAAGATTACGATGGAGAATATTAATGATAAAGATGCCATGACCTTATATTATCAGGTTGATTATACTCTTACAGACGTGCCGGATGATGCTGCCTACTTTCACGCTCAATGGCGTAGGACGAATCCAAATATTACGTCGGACTACACAATTGTGGATAATATCAGGGGAAAAGGTCATTATGTGGGCGTTTACATGGCATGGGGCGTGAATAATAATGGCTGGTGGGGCGAAGGAGAGATAAAGTTCTTTATGGATGGTGACGCGCAATTCCCGACTATCTGTGGAACTGGAACGGAGGATTATTTTTGTGGATCATATAACTTTGATCGCGAGGGTCGCTATACCGAATTTTGTACACCTTACAGTGGTTTAGTACAAGTGATACGTCCGGACGGAACGTACAAATCTCAAGAGAGGTTCGGACTGTATCGGTGGCACATTGTGGATCCGATTAGGTTTGAGAAGGATTTGCGGGTAACAATTCAGGATTTGGGCTGGCGGCATGGCGGAAGGTATTTACCTCAGCAGTCGGACATTGCATCGACGGTATTTTGGTATCAAACTGAGCCTCACAATAAGTTTCCGAAGCTGCCGTCGTGGGAAAGGCTTGAGGTTAATTAAGTATTGTGCGTAGAAATTGTGGGCATCGGCTTGTGGAGGTGACTATACATTTTCGGAATTAGTGTAGGCAAATTTGAAATTGAAAGAGCCTTGGTTTCGGTAGAAAATTTAACTGTTGAGTTTGGTAGCTTCACGCTATTTGATTCGATATCGTTTGTTGTCAACAAAAAAGATCGTATAGCGCTTGTCGGCCGTAATGGTGCGGGCAAAAGTACGCTTTTACGTATACTTTCCGGGAGTTTTGTAGCGTCGTCGGGCTCTGTGAATATTCCGAAAGATATTAGTGTTGGTTATCTTCCTCAGCAGATGGAGCTGGTGGATAAAAATTCCGTTCGCGAGGAGGCTGAGCGGGCTTTTGAACATATTCATCGCATGGAACACGAAATCGAACGGATTAATAATTTGCTTGCTCAACGAACGGATTACGAATCGGAGGATTATCATAAGCTGATTGAACAGACTATCCAGCTTGCGGAGCTTCATAAAATGCTTGGCGGGAATAATTACCAGGCTGAGCTTGAACGAACTCTAATTGGTTTGGGCTTTAGGCGCGAGGATTTTGATCGTCAGACGGCGGAGTTTAGCGGAGGATGGCGTATGAGGGTGGAGCTGGCGAAACTTCTGCTTCGGAAGCCGGATGTTTTATTACTCGACGAGCCTACTAATCACTTGGATATAGAGTCGATACAATGGCTGGAAACTTTTATCGCCACTCGTGCGAATGCTGGTATACTTGTGTCGCACGACCGTGCTTTCATTAATCAGACGGCGACACGGACAATTGAGATTGAACTTGGCAGACTGTATGACTATAAAGTTGGCTACGATGCTTATGTTGAGCTTCGCCGCGAGCGTCGCGAACAGCAACTCCGCGCTTACGAAAATCAGCAGAAAAAGCTGGCTGATACCGAAGCTTTTATCGAACGATTCCGTTATAAGGCGAGTAAGGCGGTACAGGTGCAGTCGCGAATAAAGCAGTTGGAGAAGATTGAGCGCATTGAGGTTGACGAGGTTGATACGTCGGCTCTACGGCTGAAATTTCCGCCTGCTCCAAGTTCGGGCGCCTGGCCTATAATAATGGAAGATGTGGAGAAGATTTATGGGAATCATGTTGTCTTTTCCAACGTTAATCTCACGATTAAGCGGGGAGAAAAGCTTGGTTTTGTTGGGAAAAATGGCGAAGGGAAAACCACTCTGTTGCGATGCATCGCAAACGAAATTAGTTATACGGGCAAAATTATGCTGGGGCATCAGGTGCGAATTGCTTGGTTTGCCCAGGATGAGGCGTCGAGGCTCGACAATAACTTAACGGTATTCGAAACTATAGATCAGGCAGCTATAGGCGATGTTCGGACGAAGATTCGTGATATCTTGGGGGCTTTTATGTTTGGGGGCGAGGCTTCGGATAAGAAGGTGAGCGTTCTGTCTGGAGGTGAGCGCAGCCGCTTAGCGATGATACGTTTGCTGCTTAAGCCTGCAAACTTTCTCATACTCGACGAGCCTACGAATCATTTGGATATGCGATCGAAAGATGTGCTGAAAAGCGCGTTGGCGGCCTTTAGTGGGACGGTGATAGTGGTGTCGCACGATAGGGAATTTATGGATGGGCTTGTGGAAAAGGTATACGAGTTTGCGAATAAGCGTGTGACGGAGCATATAGGCGGGATCTACGAATTTCTTGAGCGCAAGAAGATCAGCAGCTTGCGTGAGCTTGATGCTTCGGCTTCTTCGACGAGCGTTGTGCTTGGAGAGACTGCTCCGAGCTCAAGTAAACAGTCGTATGCGGCTCAGAAAGAGCTTGTGAGAATGATTCGGAAGCACGAGAAAGCTCTTGCCGATGCTGAGGCAAAGATATCGGCCATCGAGGCCTCGATTGCATCGCTTGAGGCCGACCTTGCCACTCCCGAAGGAGCTGCCAAGGCTGATCTGTACGCTCGTCACGCCGATCTGAAAGCGTCATTGACCGCTGAGATGGATGAATGGACGCGACTCGGAGACGCGCTGGAGGAATTGCGGGCTGATACGTAAATGCGCTAACAGAGACGAAATTGTGAGGCTGCTATAGAAATCGATAACAGAATTATGGAAATTGGTAACGGAACTACAAGGCCTATTCTCTATATTTGCACAGTCAAAGCATAGGCTAAATAATAAGATAATGAATATGTCCCTTCAAAATGTTAAGAAGCCACGTAATAAATAAAAGAATCAATGTACGCAACATTTACTATCAGTTTTCATAAACAAATGGTTTAAAAACAGGGAAAGAGGTTATCGTGAGATAGCCTCTTTCTGTATCTTGCGGGGTATGACAATAGCGCTTGACGGCTATTGTTTTGCTTCGAACTTCATGTAAAATTTGCCGTGAATGGGGTTGACGTGATGTCGGTTAATGACAACATTCGGCAAGCCTTGCGGGCCGTGTTCAACGGATTTCATAAACTTGGTGCCTACGGGACTTATGCCATTGAGGATCGACAGATTGCCGTCGGGGAAGATTCCGAGGGTATTTGTGTTGCTGCTTAATCGGGGCTTGTCGGGGGTAAGGAGATGGAGGAATAAATCTTCGGAGGCGGCGACAATGCGGAGCGTACCGTAGTCGGCGCGGATATCGGCGGCATAGAGGTTGGAGTGGAAGCCTTTAAATTCGGGGTACGTCCAGCTTTCGCCTGTTACCGTGTTGTTGTAATCTTTTTCCCAGATGCCGAAGGTCACTCCCTTGAGGCGGTTTTTCCATACGCGATAGGGGCCGTTGCCGAGCCATTTCAGGCTTCGGATTCCCTTGTCGGGGAAGTCGAATGTGACGCCAACGTGGTCATGCCGCCCGCCGATGTCGAAGCTGTAATCGAACTCGATCCATTCGTCGGGGTGGAGGGTGATGCGAATCAGATTGCGCGAGGGACGATCTGCATTGTCGTTGGCAGTGCGGAAGATAAATTCCCAGGTCGGAACGTTGCTGCCGGCGCTTGGGGCTTTGCTCTCCGATAATTGCAGATTGCCGGAGGTGAATCGGGGGCCATTGGTGAGAGGCAGCGCTGTCTTGCCATGCTTTATCTCGGTGATTACTCCACGAGATTTGTCGATAGTTATACTCAAATCGCCGGCCTTGGCAATCACATTATTGTTGGTTTCGTGTGTGCTAATGTTCGACGATGATTGTGGTGGACCTATTATGCGAGCGGCATACTTGGCGGCTGGCGTCACGGTGCGCGTCCATGTGTAGACCTCCTTGCCGGAGGGATCGACGGCCGTGATTTTTAGAGCGTCGAAGCTGGAGGCGAAGTCGGCTGGAGTGGCAATTTGCAGATCGCCGGCGAATCCTGGCAGTACGGAAGGTACAGTAACAGAGGCTTCGGTTCGCGAGATTTGTTCGGTTATATAATCAAAGCGAAGCCACTCTGCGCTGAATTTGCATTGTTCGAGATTAGTGAAGTGATAGCGGTTGTGCGCACGGATCGATCCCTTAAATGATGCTGGAAGGAATGAGGTTCCTTCGAGGTATATGGGCGACCAGATCTCCTTTATTGCATAGAAGCTACCCTCTTTCTCACGATAGGGGCCAAGGATTCCGTCGGCTCCGTGATCGCCATCGGTATCAAGAAAACCGTCCTTATCGTGGCGCACGAGAGCCTGATCTGCAAAATCCCAGAGGAATCCGCCGGCGCTCAGAGGGTGTTGCAGCATCAAGTTCCAGTAATCGTCGAGCCCGGCGCCGTGGCCTCCATCGTACAAACCATGCAGAAATTCTGTGGGAAAGAAAACCTTATTGCCTTCGAAATAAAAATTGAGCCCGACGCCATAAGCCATATAATGGTACGTATTAACATTATCTTCTTCGAGCCAGGGATGGATGACGGGGCGTTTCTGAATGTCGTATTTATGGAAGAACGGAACTAAATCCATATTAAAGCCTCCTTCATTTCCGTTGTCCCACGTAACTATACAAGGGTGATTCTGGTCGCGATATACAAGTTCGCGAACGAGCTTTTGCCCCACGGGCGTATCATACGGAGGCCATTGCCAAGCGGTAAGCTCGTCGAGTACGTAAAGGCCCAGAGAGTCGCAGATGTCGAGAAAATGCTCGTCGGGAGAGTAATGCGACATGCGAACGGCATTCATATTCATCTCCTTGATGAGTTGCGCATCCTGCAAGCTTATCGCAGGAGTAACGGCGCGTCCGGTTGACGGCCAAAGGATATGCCGGTTGACGCCCTTAAATCGAATCTTGGCATCGTTTACATAAAACCCGTCGCCCGGACGCAATTCTACCGTGCGGAAGCCAAACTTTTCACTCGCCCGATGTACTATCTTCCCATCAATGCTAAGCGCCACATCCACTTTATACCTGTTGGGAAATTCCGACGACCACAGGGCCGGACGGTCGAACTTAGCCGACAGATGCGCCGACTCGGCATCCGTAATATTGAGGCGCATGGCATTGCCAAAGGGCTTGCCGTCGATTGTTGAAACCTGCGCAATGAGCTCGGCGCGCTTGATTTTTTCGCTCAAGAATACATCCATCGCGAACGAGCCATCCATTTTCCCGTCGATAGCCAGGCGCTCTATGTGTTTCGGCGGAAGAATGTCGAGCCAAACAGGGCGATAGATGCCGCCAAGTACCCAGAAATCAGATCGGCGTTCGGCTGCTTCCACCGATTTATCGGCTGAAGCCTTGTCGACCCTTACCTCAAGCAGGTTCTCGCCTCCGTATTTCAATAGCTTGCTTATGTCGAAGGAGAAACGGTAGAAAGCGCCGCGATGCACCTCGCCTGCGAGCCGTCCGTTGATTTTCACTTCCGTGTCGGTCATTGAGCCGTCGAACACGAGCTTCACGCGCTTTGATTTCCAGCTTGCAGGGGCCTGGAAACGGTATCGGTAAAGCCCGCTTTCGTTCAGCCGTTCGCCGTCGTGCCCGTAGGTGAAGCTGCCGAAGCCTTGCATCTCCCAGTTCGACGGCACGGGAATTTGTGACCACTTGCCGCTGTTCAAGCCAGCAGTGCAATAAAAATCCCACTGCACGGCATCGTCCGTACTTGTTCCGGAGAGATACACGCGCTCTGTTGTTTGCGCCTGTGCGACCATGCACATAAACGTTAGGAACATAGCCTTTAATAACATTGTTTTCATGCTTAGAAGATTTAATATGATGATACTTATTGTTTATTTGTCAAAGATATATTTCGGCTCCTTAATATTATAATTCCCTATCTCTTTTATTTATGGATGCGAGAGCGGCCTGTCGCTTTGTCGGCGCTCAGCCAAAAAAGTTTTTTACTAAGCAATGTACCTATTTAATAGCACGCAATTACAAATCGGCGCAAGCAAGGACGCCTCCGCCCAAAAAAAGTAAGGGCATCCTAACGTTAGGAAAGCCGTCCAAAAAGTCAGGGCATCCTAACGTTAGGAAAGTCGTCCAAAAAGTCAGGGCGTCCTAACGTTAGGAAAGCCCCAAATAATTTTTTTGTAAAGGCCCTAACGTTCGAAAAGCCCAATCCAAAAAAAGTCGGCCTTTTGGAACGTTCCGAAAGCTCAATCCAAAAAAAGTCGGCCTTTTGGAACGTTCGAAAAGCCCAATCCAAAAAAAGTCGGC
>JAITHO010000106.1 GCA_031279915.1 Tannerellaceae bacterium | reverse complement strand
CAATTGGCCATTCCCGCCTGCCCAAGGAGGTCATTCCCGCGAAAGCGGGAATCTCCGATCGGAAAAAGGGACGATTGTATTAGCATCATATAAAAAGGCAAGTGTAATCGTCCCAGCAGTCGATCGGAGATTCCCGCCTTCGCGGGAATGACCTATTTTTCGAGCGGGAATGACCTGCATGGGCGAGCGGAAATGACCTGCTTGGGCAGGCGAGAATGACCTCCTTGGGCGAGCGGGAATGACCTCCTTGGGCAGGCGGGAATGGCCAATTGTAACTGACTATAATTCGACACCTTTCAGCCATGGGGAGCTGAAGGTCACTTTCACGGCGCCCTCGCCGGCTTCTTCCTGGACGTATGCCATTATGCGTCCGTAGTAGGCGCGCTCTGCGTTGTCGGTATGATTTCCGGCGTCGCGAGAGTTGCCCGATTCAAGGCCGAGCAGACGGGCGGGGCCGGCGACGGTGCAGGTTACTTCGTTGTCTGCCAGCATTACGGCGATGCCGTCTTCGTCCACCACTTGCAGGGTGATGTGGCGCAGATTCCCGACTTTCTCGTCGGCAACGACCTTCAGTTCGTGCGGCCTCTTGGAGGTGCGGATAGCATAGCGGGCCGTTTCCTGCCCGTTGGCATCGAGGGCTATCGCCGCCAGATTTCCTTGCGCAAAGGCTACATCCCAATAGATGACGCCAACGGCAGGATCGTAGGCCTTCTCCTCGCCAACTATCTTGCCATTGAGCTCGAGGCGAGCTTTCGCGCCATTTGTATAGCAAACTACGCGGATTTGCTGTCTGTCGGCATAGTTCCATACCGGCATGGCATCGGTTGAGAGCATGGGTCGGCGGTCGTTGGAGGGGGCGGCAGCGGGGGCCGGATAGGTTCCGATGTACGCCATCGATTCGGCGCTCCATAGCGATCGTCGAAATTCTCCGCGCGGCTTCACGTGTCCGGCAAGGTCTATCAATCCGGCAGTCGATCCGCGGGAGGGCCATCGTCCGGACTCGCCCAGGTAGTCGGCTCCAGTCCAGAGGAACTGTCCGCTGATGTAGTCGTTATCCGCAACGGCCCGCCATGCATCTATGCCGTGACCGTTTTCGCTTCCGTAAATTATCCGTTGGGGATACTTATCATGATCGGCGGCGTACATGCTTTCGGTGTAGTTATATCCGGCGATGTCGAGGGCTCCGGGGTATGCCGTTTCGTTCGACATGGCTACTCCGGCCAGGGCGGCGGTTACGGGTCGGGAGCTGTCGTGCTTCTTGACCACGGCCACGAGCTTCAGCGCAATCTCTCCCAGTCGTTCGGCATTTGGGGCGTCTTTTTTGTATCCGCCGAAGATGGGCTGCGTGAATCCGTCGCGCCCCGAGCCGTCGAGAATGGGGTGCGAGTAGGGGTCGTTGGGGTAATCAATTTCGTTGCCTATGCTCCAGGTGAAGATGGATATGTGATTGCGATCGCGTCGCACCATGTCGGCAATGTCGCGCTCTCCCCATTCGGCAAAGAAGTCGACTATGCCGTCGAAGCTCGGCGTGCCAACGTTCCATCCCTCCACCCATTTGCGCTTGGGCATCTCCCATTCGTCGAAAGCTTCGTCCATGACCAGCAGTCCGAGCCTGTCGCATATCTCGTACAGGTATGGCGCATGCGGGTTGTGGCTGCATCTGATGGCGTTGCATCCGAGCTGTTTCAGTTTGGCGAGCCTTCGTTCCCAAACATCCTTGGATACGGCGGCGCCGAACAGTCCTCCGTCGTGATGCAGGCAAACGCCTTTCAGTTTCATATTAACCCCGTTCAAGTAGAATCCTTTGTTGGGATCGAAGGCAATGCTTCGGAATCCTGTTGTCGCCGTTCGAGTTTCGAGCAGCTGATTGCCGCGGCTGATAGTAGTTTTCAGCGTGTAGAGCGTGGGGGTGTCAATGCTCCATAGCTCTGGGGCGGATATTTTGAGATTATCTGTGGCGGATGTAAAGCTGCTGCCGGCTTCCTTTGGCGGTGCGGTTATCTTCTGGCTCGACCTTGCAACGACTTTCTTTTGCGGCGATAAGAGTTCGTGGCTGATGGTGATGCCCTTTAGCCGTTCGGCATTGTCATAGTCGATGACGGTTTCCACCTTCAGCGTCGCGCTCTTGGCCGTGGCATCCTTTGAGTAGGCAAACACCCCCCAGCGGGCGATCCGGATCGGGCCGGCATAGCGCAGCCATACGTCGCGGTAGATTCCGGAGCCAGTGTACCATCGCGAGTCGTTGTATCGGCTATGATCCACGCGCACGGCTATGAGGTTGGTCGTTCCGTATTCAATGGCGCTGCTGATATCTACTTCAAAGGAAGCGTAACCGCTGGGACGTCCGCCAACGAGCCGTCCGTTGACATACACTTCAGAGCGGTTGTATATTCCCTCGAAGTACATGAAGAGCCTTTGCCCGCGACGTTGCTCGGGCACATAGATCTCTCGGCGATACCATCCGATTCCTCCCGGCAAGTATCCTGTTGCGCTTGCAAGCGAAGGGCTCATGGGAGCCTTGACGCTCCAGTCGTGCGGCAGCGAAACCCTTTGGAGGCGGCTGTCGGCAAAGTCCGGGAGCTTAGCCTCCGGAGCATCTCCGAGCATAAAGAGCCAGTCGTCGTTGAGCTTCACCTCGTCGGCCTCGGCCATGCTGTTGAACGCGCTCAAGTCCCATTCGTTGCGCCATTCGATGACAGGTAATCCGGCCTCGAATCGTATCGGAAGCCAGATGTACCGGGCGTCGATGGGCCTCCGTGGCGTCCAGCGATCGGCCATGAATATAAAGTCGCCCTTTCCGGTAGGGAGGATGAAGGTCGACTGTCCGCGGAAGGTCAGCTCCGAGCCCACTCCCCGGCAGGGATTCGGATGCTGCTTCCATGGGCCGAAGATGTTGTTGGCGGTAAACATCCGCGCTTCGTTCGGATCCCATCCGGTGCATCCGGACGTTATCATGTAATAAACTCCGTCCTTCTTGAAGATAGCAGGCGCCTCATTATGTCCGCCCGGAGCAACCCTCACGTATCGCCCGGTATACTGCAAATAATCCTCTGAAAGCTCGGCAATGTTAAGCGTGTAATTCTCCTCGGATGCATAAATGTGATAAGCCTTGCCGTCATCATCAACATAGAGGGTCATATCGCGCGACATTTGTCCGCCCTGCATATCCCGTCGGGTATAGATTCCGTTGGCGATAGCCTCTCTGAATCCCGGAGCCCGGTCGTTAGCAAAATCCGTAGGCAAGAGCTTGCTCGCGCGCTGTTCCTCCGAGAAGTTTTCAGGCCAGATCCCAGCATTGGGCCTAAGCGATCGCTGGAAAATATACGGCCCCGTAACTGCATCGGCCACCGCAATGCCCACGCGAGCCGCGCTGTATCCCTTCCCCTTAAGCTCCAGATGAAAATACATCACAAACTTCCCTGTCTTCGCATTATAGATAACCTTCGGACGCTCCAGCACGCAGCCGCTTGTGATATCGCTGTTAGGATCCTCCGAAACCTTCAGCGCCACGCCTTCGTTCTTCCAGTTATAAAGGTCGGCCGACGAGTAGCAGGTTACGCCCACCAGCGCGCTGCTTGTTCGCTCGCTTTTGTGCTCGCCAAACCAGTAGTACCGTCCCTTATGCGGCAGAATACCTCCGCCGTGAGCATTGATGTGGATGCCATCAGTGTCGTGCCATATTTGTCCGGGCCGGAACGACTTTTGCCCGCTCTGTTGCATCTCCGCACTGCCACCCACAGAGAGGCAGAGCAGGACTAGCGTGATTGTAATTAGATTGCACTTCATGATTGATTCTAAGATTAAATATTGAATGATGTTATATATATTATAATGTATAGGAAAAAGAGCTTCTCAATGCTTTTCGGGAATACCCGTCAATCGGTCATCATGTTTAAATCAGCCTCGCAAACAAAATTAAAAAGAAGGCTGAATATACAACGGGCATCAGGAAAGAAAAGCCGTCCAGCCTAAGCCTCAAAACTTATCAACATATCTATAATACTGTGTAGCTGCAAAAAAACAGAGGCGCAGGAAATAAAATGCTCAATCAACCGGCCAAAATCGTATCATGGCGCATAGCAAACTCAAATAATTCTCTACTTTTGTGCACACAAAATCAGTAAATCATGACACAAGTTTCGCAACTCATTTCACAATTATCTCCCTCAGAAACCCTCGCAATGTCGCAGAAAAGCAGCGAACTGAAAGCTCGTGGCGTCAACGTCATCAATCTCAGCGTAGGCGAGCCCGATTTCAAAACCCCCGGGCACATTAAAGAAGCTGCCGTAAAAGCTATTCGCGACAATTACTCGTACTACTCTCCCGTGAACGGCTATCCGGCCTTGCGCCAAGCTATCGCCGACAAACTGCATCGCGACAACTGCCTAACGTACTCGCCCGACCAGATCGTGGTATCCAACGGAGCCAAGCAAGCAATCTGCAACGCCCTCCTGAGCGTCATTGATCCTGGCGACGAGGTGATCATTCCTGCGCCATACTGGGTAAGCTACGTTGAGATGGTCAAGCTAGCCGGCGGGGTCAGTGTGATAGTATCCACAAGCCTCGACAATGACTACAAGATGACCCCGCGTCAGCTTTCGAAGGCCATCACTCCCCGCACCAAGGCGTTGATCCTTTGTTCGCCATCCAATCCAACCGGCTGCGTATACACTCGGCACGAGCTCGCATCCCTGTCGGCCGTTCTGGAGCGACATCCCAACATTCTCATCCTCTCCGACGAGATCTACGAACATATCTCGTACCTGGAGAATCACGCGAGCCTCGCACAGTTCGAAGAGCTGCGCGACCGCACAATCATCATCAACGGCGTCTCCAAAGCTTATGCCATGACAGGCTGGCGCATCGGTTACATGGCCGCTCCGCAATGGATAGCAAAAGCCTGCTCCAAGCTGCAAGGTCAATACACCTCAGGGCCATGTTCGGTATCCCAGCAGGCCGCCCTGGCCGCTCTCACCGGCCCTCAGACATGCGTGCAGGAAATGCGCGAAGCCTTTCGCCGCCGTCGCGACATGATGATACAGTATTGCAACGAAATCAAAGGCCTTGAGGTGAGCATACCGCAAGGCGCCTTCTATATATTTCCGGAATGTAACGCCTTTTTCGACAAGCGAGCCATGTCGCACACAGTAACCGACTCTGCCTCGCTGTCGATGTATCTGCTGGAACGAGCCCACGTGGCAACCGTTGGAGGCGCCGCATTTGGAGAGCCTAATTGCATCCGCATATCGTATGCCGCTTCCGACGAGCTACTGACCGAAGCTATGGCAAGAATAGGCGGCGCGCTCTCAATATTGGTTTGACCTGCCCGATGCAAATTAAAATATACAATACATTTAATCCGAACGATTGAATTTTACATATCAATAGAAGTGATCTGCTTAAGAGCAGAACAATAGATGTTAGGGCCGAGGCGTACGTGAGTGCGCCTCGTGTTTTTTGGAGGTATGCAGAACAGATGCAAAAGCTGAGAGCTTTGCACGAGAGCCGCCAAAAGTTGTGCACTAAAATCAGTTTTCCTCTATTACAGGCCGATTACACGTGGTCGCGAAGGCGCCAGGACTATAATTGGGGGGCTGTACGCGTGTATGAGGCGTCCTGCAAGAAATTTTGGAGGCTCATACGTGCGTATGAGGCGCCCTGCAAGAAATTTTGGAGGCTCATACGTGCGTATGAGGCGCCCTGCAAGAATTTTAGAGGCTCATACGCGCGTATGAGGCGCCCTGCAAGAAATTTTGGAGGCTCATACGCGCGTATGAGGCGCCCTGCAAGAAATTTTGGAGGCTTATACGCGCGTACAGACCCTCCAATTCCTGTCCCAGCGCCTCGCGACTACTTGTAATAGGCCTGTTAATAGCAGGAAAACTGATTGTGCGCACGACTTTTGGCGGCTCTCTTGTGCAAAGCTCTCAAGCTGTAATCAGGCTGAGAATAGGGTGGGGGAGAAAAACGAATATGAGAGTAGGAGGAATATATTTTTTGTTATCTTTGTGCGCTTTGTAATCTTCATATAGCAAATTCATAAGTACATATTAATAATTTTTTATCAATGAACAGAAAGAGAGTATACCTCTTCGGCAATGGCAAGGCCGAAGGACGGGCAGACATGAAAAACCTGCTGGGCGGTAAGGGCGCCAATCTTGCGGAAATGAATCTTATCGGAGTTCCGGTTCCTCCGGGCTTCACCATCACTACAGAAGTATGCAGCGAGTATTATGAGCTGGGTCGCGACCAAGTGGTTGCCCTCCTGACCGACGAAGTTGAGAAGGCTGTGGCTCATATTGAGACGCTGATGAATAGCAAATTGGGGGATATCTCCAATCCTTTGCTTGTGTCGGTACGCTCAGGCGCTCGCGCATCGATGCCGGGCATGATGGATACCATCCTTAACCTGGGGCTGAACGATGCCGTGGTTGAAGGCCTTGCCCGCAAGACAGGCAACGAGCGCTTCGCCTGGGATTCATACAGGCGCTTTGTGCAGATGTATGGCGACGTGGTGCTCGGCATGAAACCTACGTCGAAGGAAGATATTGATCCGTTTGAAGAGATAATGGAGAAGCTCAAGCACGAGAAAGGGCTGAAGCTCGACAATGAGCTCACCGCCGACGATCTGAAGCTTCTCGTAACCCAATTCAAGTCGGCCGTGAAGGAACGTACGGGCCATGATTTCCCAACCGATGCTTACGAGCAGCTCTGGGGAGCCGTGTGCGCCGTGTTCAACTCCTGGATGAACGAACGCGCCATTATCTATCGCAAGATGGAAGGCATACCCGACGAGTGGGGAACAGCCGTAACGGTGCAGGCCATGGTGTTCGGCAACATGGGCAATACCTCGGCCACGGGCGTGTGCTTCTCGCGCGATGCTGGTAGCGGCGAAGATGTATTCAACGGCGAGTACCTCATCAATGCCCAGGGCGAGGATGTGGTTGCCGGCATACGTACTCCGCAGCAAATCACCAAGGCCGGATCGCAGATATGGGCCGAACGCGCAACCATCTCCGAGGACGTTCGCGCATCGCAGTATCCCTCCATGGAAGAAGCCATGCCGGAGATATATAAGGAGCTCGACGCCATCCAAACCAAACTTGAGAACCATTATAGCGACATGCAAGACATGGAATTTACGGTTCAGGAAGGGAAGCTATGGTTCCTCCAAACCCGCAACGGCAAGCGCACCGGCGCAGCTATGGTGAAGATCGCAATGGACTTCCTTCGCAATGGAATTATAGACGAGAAAACGGCGCTCAAGCGGATTGACCCAAATAAGCTCGACGAGCTCCTTCATCCTGTATTCGACAAAGACGCCATAAAGAAAGCTAAAGTTCTTGCCAAAGGGCTTCCGGCCTCTCCGGGAGCAGCTACGGGTCAGATCGTTTTCTTTGCCGACGATGCAGCCGCATGGCATAAGGACAAGAAAAAGGTTATTTTGGTCAGGATAGAAACTTC
>JAITHO010000070.1 GCA_031279915.1 Tannerellaceae bacterium | reverse complement strand
ATTACGAAACAATTGCCTTCGAATACCGGATACCGATTGTTTCAGGACAGCGAGGGCTTTATCTGGATTGGAACAACCAACGGATTTTGCCGCTACGATGGCTATGCTATGACTTACTTTCGGTCGGAGTTCGGCAATCCGACCTTTGCATCTAATTATATTACCGGAGGTTTTGCGGAGGATACTTTGAACCATAATATCTGGATCGGCACTCAAAAGGGGGCGTTGATATTGGATCAGAGCAGCCATGCGATTAAGCTTGTCGATGTGGCTCTGCTGGGGCAATTGGCCATAAGGCAACTGCAATTTGCCGGCGATGCAATGTGGGTGAGCTCTGATTACGGACTGTATCTGTACAACCTCGACGGAACGCTGCGGAAAAAGTACCGCGAAGGCGCAAGCAACGTACATATCGACAAGGATGGTACTGTGCGGGCGACGACTTGGAGGGACGGGATATATTACTTAGATAAGGCGAGCGACTCCTTCCTCCCATATCCGCCGATTGGGCCGCAGAATAATCCTCACAAAATATTTCAGGACAGAGACGGAGGGCTATGGGTTTGCACCTGGGGCGACGGCATCTTCCGCATGTATCCCGAACGCCTTGGGCAAAGCGATATGTACGAGCGGGTGCAAACGCCGGCAGCCGGTAAGTTCTCGTCGAATATATTTTTCGGCCTTGAGCAGGATGATGTGAACGGGTATCTCTGGGCCTTGTCGTATGCAGGGCTGATTGTGTTCGATCCGGATGAGAATCCGGCGACGATGGCTGATGAGTTCGCGGCGCCCGTAAATGATATGACCAATATCTTCTCCGATATAATAAAGGATAGGGAGGGGAATCTGTGGATAGGAACGTACGAGATGGGGGTGATTGTGGTTAATACGAAGCGATCGCCGGCAACGAACTACGACCTGCAGTTTATTAAAAGCCAAACAGGATCGGTTCCTAATATCGTAAAGGTTTTTGAGGATAAGGAGGGAGAGCTATGGCTCAAGCATAGCCGTCGCGGCCTCTTCGTGCTGAATCCGGAGACGTCGAGCATCCGCCCGCTGGATAATATCCCCGACATCAATGCGGCCAATGCCATCTGCTATAACTCGGCTGCCGGAGAGATATGGGTGGCAACCGATTATGATCCGAACATCTGCCGCTTGCGGAAGTCGGGCAAGAGCGTGAGCCTGCTCGGCACAACCAGCTTGCGAGCCTTCTTGCCTGGGAATAATCAGGCCATAAGGTTCCTGCACGAAGATAGCAAGGGAGTGATATGGGCTGCCTCCGCCGACGTTCTGCTATCCTACGAGAAGGGCCAGTGGACTGTTGTTGGCCGGCAATGCGGAAACGTAACGGGCATGGCCGAGGATAGCTTCGGAGGCCTTTGGCTCAGTACCGCCGACAACGGTTTGCTACAAGTAGTTCGCATCGGCGATGAAATATCCGTGAGGAGCTACGACACGAGCTCCTGCCGGATTGCAGGCAACAACATTTCCTGCATTGCCGCCGGAACCGATGGACAGCTATGGTTTTGCGTTAATGAAACCCAGCTGTACAGTTACGACATAGCCCGGCAACAGTTCGCGGACTACAGCGAAACGGCCAACATTGACCGCTTCGTTATCTCAGGCGTCGCCGCCGGGAACAATGGCTGCGTGTGGATCTCGAGCGACAAGCAGGTCGTTGAGTTCGATCCGCAAACGGGAGCCTCGGTGCAGTATGATGCCTGGAGCGACTTTGCGGTGACGTCGCTGCACGGAGATTCGATGACAAAGCTCCGCAGCGGATCGATAGTGTTCGGAGGGAACAAGGGGATATGCGTGCTGGCTCCGTCAGCGCAACTGGATATGCCGTGCAAGAAGGTCAGGACGTCGATCACCGACATCAAGATCAACGGAGCATCCATCTATCGGGGCGGAGCCGGCAGCGAGAATCCCAGCTGGCACAAGAAGCTCGTTCTCCTGCCGAGCGAATCCAACCTGGAAATCAACTTCTCGTCATTCGATTATATCAATCCGGGCAAGACCCGATATGCCTACAAGCTGGAGGGCGTTGATGGGCAATGGATACATACCGAGCCCGGACGGAGCTTCGCCGTTTACAATCAGCTCCGGCGCGGCGAATATAACTTCCTGGTGAAGGCCACCGGAGATAACCGGCTCTGGAGCGAGGAGATCACCCGCCTTCACATAGTCAAGAAGCCGGCTTTCTATGAAACAGCATGGGCGTATGCCGGATATACCATAGTCTGGCTGGCGATACTCTTCGCCGGTTTGCGATTCTACGTAAACCGCATACGGCTCCGCAACGAGCTCCGCGTCGTGCAGCTTGACAAGGAGAAGTCGGAGGAACTGATACAAACCAAGCTCCGATTCTTCACCAATATCGGACACGAGTTCCGCACTCCGCTAACCTTAATCATGACCCCTCTGGGCGCTCTGATCGGTCAGATAGCCGACGAAGGTCTCAAGCAAAAGCTGTCGTCCATCTACCGCAATGCCGAACAGATGCTGGGGCTCATCAATCAACTGCTCGACTTCCGAAAGCTCGAAATGGGAGGCGAGAAGCTGGAGCTGTCGTGCAGCGACTTTGTGCAGTTTGCCGAGTACATCTACGCCGCCTTCAAGGACGTAGCCGAAAGCCGATCCATTCAGTTCGCCTTCGAGAGCGAAGTCGGGCAAGTGTTCATGGGATTCGACAAAAGCAAGATCCGCAAGATCATAAATAACCTATACTCCAACGCCCTCAAGTTTACTCCGGAAGAGGGATATATCTCTACGGCCATAAGGCTGGTCAAGCGGGAAGGGCGCGAGTTCGTTCGCATGGAGATAGCCGACTCAGGATGCGGAGTTCCCAACGATGAGCAGCAAATAATATTCGAACGATTCTACCAAAGCAAGAACAACGATCCCGATAAGACAGGGACGGGCGTCGGGCTGCATTTAGTGAAGGAATACGCCGAGATGCATGGCGGACAAATCATGCTCAGCAGCAAAGTGGGACATGGCAGTATCTTCACCCTCTTCATCCCAACCGATCTGCAAGTGGCCGGAGCCTCTCTGGAAAGCGGCGATGCTCTCAGCAATGCCGCAGCCCTGCAGCCAACCTTAAACCGGCAGCAGAAGACCCTGCTGATCGTTGAAGACAATCTTGAGCTCCGCCACTTCCTCGCCGAGCAGCTCAGCGGGAAGTTCAACGTACTGCAGGCCGCCAACGGACGGGAAGGCTCAGAGCTTGCCCTAAAGCGACTCCCCGACCTGATCGTATCCGACCTCATGATGCCAATCCTGAACGGCCTCGATATGTGTCAGCAACTGAAAACCGACATACAGACTTCGCATATCCCCATCGTCTTGCTTACCGCACGCATCTCCGACGAATCGCAGATAGAAAGCTACAAGGCCGGCGCCGATTCATACCTGGCCAAGCCCTTCAACTTCGACGTTCTGCTGGCTCGCATCGAGATGCTCATCGAGCAGCAGGATAAGCGACGCAAGAACTTCCACAAAACAATAGAGATCACTCCCAGCAGCATCACCGCAACCTCCCTCGACGAAGAACTGATAAAGAAAGCCCTGATGGTTGTTGAGAAGAACATGGACAATTCGGAGTATTCCGTCGACGAGCTTGCCGCCGCCCTATCCTTCAGTCGCCGGCAGCTCCTGCGCAAATTCCAGTCGATCATTGGCCTGTCGCCCGGCGAATTTATCCGCTCCTTCCGCGTCAAACGGGCGGCGCAGCTTTTGAAAGACACGCAGTACAACATATCCGAGATCTCCGACCGCGTAGGCTTCAGCGACGTCAAATATTTCAACCTTAACTTCAAGAATGAATTTGGCCTCACGCCAACGCAATACCGTAAAGCGAACGCCAAAGCATAATATGTTCAAACGAAATATAGAGCAAGAACTAAGCAGCTGGGCAAAGGACAGGTACCGCAAGCCATTGATATTGCGCGGAGCCCGTCAGGTAGGTAAAACAACAGTCGTCGGTCATTTTGCCGAGCGGTACGAGAATTTCCTTTCGGTTAACCTCGAGAAATCGGCGGCCGTTCGCATCTTTGAATCAACCGACAATGTGGCGGATCTGCTTCCGCAACTATTCCTCTACTGCAACATTGAGCAGCGCGAAGGCCAAACCCTGCTTTTTATAGACGAGATTCAAAACTCGTCGCATGCAGTTGCCCTCTTGCGGTATTTTTATGAGGAGATGCCCCACATACATGTGATTGCCGCCTGCTCGTTGCTCGAAACTCTGCTCGACAAGCGCATCTCGCTGCCCGTTGGCCGGGTGCAGTACATGGCCTTGCATCCCTGTTCGTTCGTTGAGTTCCTGCATGCTACCGGCGGAGGGCGCTTCGTTGAACCGTTGCAGAGCGCAACATTACCTCCGGCTTTTCACGACGAACTGATGAAAAGCTTCAGCGCCTATTCGCTGACGGGCGGCATGCCGGAAGTGGTGGCTCTTTATGCCGAAAACAAAAACATTCCGGCCTTATCAAAAGTCTATAACGAGCTGCTGAACGCATATAAAAACGATGTGGAGAAATATGCTTCGAACAATACGCAGGCTTCCGTTATACGATATATACTCGACGAGGGATGGCTCTTTGCCGGCGAAACCATCAAGCTGGGCAACTTTGCCGGATCGCCCTACAAGGCCCGCGAAACCGGCGAGGCTTTCCGCACCCTGAGCAAAGCCCTGCTGCTCGAACTCGTATACCCGCTCACAAGCTCCGTCATGCCGGCCGCATCGGATATGAGGAAATCCCCAAAGCTCTTTTGGCTCGATGCCGGCATAGTAAACTACGTTGCGAAGATTCAGCGCGAATACATACTATCGACCGATCTGCTCGATACCTGGCGAGGCAAAGCCGCCGAGCAAATAGCCTACCAGGAGCTCAAAGCGCTGTCGTACGACGTTGGTGCGAAGCAAAATTTCTGGGTTCGAGCAAAACGCGGAAGTACGGCCGAAGTTGATTTGGTTTACTACTTCGATGGACGCATAATCCCCATCGAAATCAAAAGCGGGCATAACGCGCGGCTGAAATCGCTGCACAGCTTCATGAACGAAAGCGCGCACGACCTCGCCATCCGAATTTGGACAGGCAAATACGGCATCGACGAGCTAAAAACTCAAAACAATACGACCTTCCGCCTCATCAATCTCCCCTTCTACATGATTTCGGCCCTGCCGGAGATTTTGAAACGGATGTAACAACTTCCCTTTGTTTTGCCTACGGAATCCCGTAGAGGCGGCACAACATTTTTCGCTTGTATATCATTGTCGCTTATATTTGCATTTGACTTTTGCTTCTGCTTTCTTCTACTTATACTTCGACTTTTAAATCGTACCATCATGTTCAAAAAAGCGCTTTGTTTTATTGTTGTTTTCGTGGGGATATGGCCGGCATGGATGCAGGCGGATCCTGGGTTCAGATTCAGAACGTTTTCTCCTGAAGGAGGATTTGATTATAGCGGAATCTCGTCTATCCGGCAGGATAAGGAGGGGGCGATGTGGTTTATCACCGACAAGGCCTTGTACAGATTTGACGGCTATGAGCACAAGAATTATAATTTGTCGTTCAACGAGTTTAATCCTGCGCTGGGAAAAGCGCGCCGATTCAATAGCATTGGGACTGATCAGCTGGGGAACGTTTTCGTTGGAACGAACAACGGACTCTTTGCCTACGACCGGCTCAAGGATGATTTTGCGATAGTTTCCGACAAGGTGGCTTCGTATTTGTATGCGGATCGCTACAATAAACTATGGATGATGCTTAACGGGGCGCTAACCGTCCGTGATTCTTCCCTTATGTATGAGCCTTTGTTCGAGGGGAACCGGCTGTTGGATATTATTTCTTATGCGGGCGATGAGGTCAGTTTGTTTGTCGCTTCGAAGCGGGAGATCTACCGGTACGATTACGAGGCGAAGGCCTTCAGCCTCTTCTTTTCTTTTGATGCGGAAACGGAGATACAGAGCATTTCCCGCTACCGAAATAAGCTGTGGGCGCTGGCGGCCAATCGCGGTTTGCTGAAGATCGACATTCCGACGGCTGCGATAGAGCGCGAATACAACTTCTTTCACCGAGAGAACGACGGCAACGTTCTTACCAAGATGATTTGCACCGACAGGCATGGATCGGTTTGGATCGCTACCCAAAAAGGCTTGTATATACTCGATCCGGAAAGCGGACGGTATACGCATCACAGGCACTCCGACGCCAATCCCTTCGGATTGCCCAACAACTCGGTTTGGGACATCTACGAAGACCGGCAGCAAAATATATGGCTCGGAACTTACTCCGGAGGCGTGTGCTACATTAACCTCAGCGAAAATGAATGGCTCAAAAACTTTTCGCCGCTGGAAAGTCCGCTGAACAACAAATTGGTGAGCGGATTCGCCGAAAGCGAAGACTTTCTATGGATCACCACCGAAGGAGGCGGAGTGAATCGCATGGATCTGCAAACGGGCGAATTTTCCTACCTGACCCACATCCCCAATCGAAACAGCCTGGCGTATAACAATACGAAATCACTTGCCTTCGACAGCAAACAGCGGCTCTGGATTGCCATGTTCAGAGGCGGGATGGACTGCTACGATACGCGAACGGGCAAGTTCAGGCATTTTAAGCATGACCCGAATGACGAAAATAGCCTTATCACAAACGATCTGCGCAAAATTTGGCTCGAAGGCGATTCGGGATTGTGGATCATTTATCAGTCGAACAGAGTGGTCGTTTCGTTCTACTCTTTTGACAACAACCGATTCACTCACTATCGGCTGAACGATGGCTACGAGTTTATACACGATATGTGCCGCGGCGCAAATAAAGTATGGCTTGTTGCCGAAAAACTGTACATGATTGATGTCGCTACGAGAGAAATCGGGCAGTTCACGCTCGACTCGGGAACGCTCAACGGACAAAGCATCTGTATGGACGGAAACGAGGATCTGTGGATCGGAACCATCGGGAGCGGGCTGGTTAAGTTCAACACCAAAACGTCGGCCTTCACCGTTTACGATGAGATTCTGCGGCGCAATGCATATTCCATTTTCAGTATCTGTACCGACGACGAAAATAACATCTGGATGGGAACTAACAACGGCCTTTTCAAGTACGAGATCAACTCCGGCGCATATATGCACTTCGACAAACACGACGGCATTCAGGGGCCGGTATTTTATCCGAACGCTGCATTTCGGAGCAAAACAGGCAAACTCTATTTCGGAGGAACGAACGGCTTCACGCAACTCAATCCGGCCCTGCTAAGCCGAAACCGGCAGAAGCCCAATGTCATCTTTTCGGAATTTTATATCAACAACGCTCCGGCAATACCTCCAGCATCGGAAGCGAGCCGTCAAGAAGCCGCATCTTTCCCAACCCACATCATTCTTAACCACAAACAGGCCGGATTCGGATTCAAATTCTCCTCCGACAATTACCTGACCCCCGAAAAGAACCGCTTTCGCTATCGACTGAAAGGATACGACAACAACTGGACCGAGGCGAGAGCAACAGAACGCAACGCCTTCTTTTCGAAAGTTCCTGCCGGAGATTATGTATTTGAAATTAGCGTCGCCAACAACGACGGATTATGGAACGACGCGCCGGCCAGCATACGAATCAAACGACTGCCCGAACCATGGCGAAGCTTTCCGGCATATTGCATCTATATCATTATGATCGCCCTGGTCGTAGGCTTGATCCTGAGATACTACAACAAACAGAAGTCGCTCAAGATGCAACTATACCTCGATGCGATAGACAAGGAGAAAAAGGAAGACATACATCAGTCGCAGCTACGATTCTTTACCAACGTGTCGCATGACTTCCGAACCCCGCTCATACTGATCATCGCTGTCCTTGAAAAACTACGGAACGGCGGAGAATGGAAACCTGACTACGGACGCATACTCGACAACAACGCCAACAGGCTGCTGGGATTAGTCAACGAGCTGATGGACTTCAGAACCATCGAAAACGATAAGATGCCGCTCAGGGTTTGCCAAACCGACGTGAATCTGTTCGTTAAGACCATCGCTGACGACTTTAAGAATTTCGCCCTCCAGAAAGGAATTAAGTTCAGGATTAGATGCGACGATAAGCTACCGACCCTGCTATATGTCGACAGAAATATCCTCGAAAAGATCATCCTCAACCTGCTGAACAACGCTTTCAAATACACCGAAGGAGGAGGAGAGATCATAATCGAAACGCATGCCGCTCCGGAACGATTCGCCGCCAGGCACGGCAACAGCTTCACCGTTAAAGGCGACTGCCCGGCCGACCAGAACTTCGTCATCGCCGTCCGAGATACCGGAATCGGCATCTCAAAGGAATCTATCAACGAGGTATTCGAGCGATTTTACAAGGTGAACACGGCTGACTTCGATTCGCATCTGGGAACAGGCATCGGACTTGCCTTGGTGAAGAGCCTCGTTCTCCTCCATAAAGGCATACTGACCATATACAGCGAACGAGGAACGGGAACCGACATCGTCGTCCAACTACCCTGCGATCCGACCTTCTATACCGAAGACCATCTGGAGGTCGGAGGCTTCAATGGCGCGCCTAAGTGCAACAAACGGCCGTCGACGCTTCCGTCGCACTGCATGGATTCGAGCATGGAAATCACCATCGCAAGTCCGGATGCCAAGCATACAAACGCTTTGACGACAGCCGTCGAACTGAGCGAAGAAATCTTCCCCTCAAGAAAGCGCATACTGCTGGTGGAAGACAACGACGACCTCCGCCATCTGATAGCCGATGCGCTGTCGGATACCTTCGACGTGTCGGAAGCAGCCAATGGAGCGATCGCATGCAATATGCTGAAAGTAGCCGAGCCTGACCTTATCATTAGCGACATCATCATGCCGGAAATGGACGGCATACGGCTGTGCCGAGCCGTAAAAAGCGAACCCGATCTGTCGCATATCCCGCTCATCCTGCTCACAGCGAAAACAGGCATGGAAAGTCGGCTGGAAGGAGTAGATTCAGGCGCCGACATGTATTTCGAAAAGCCCGTCGATTCGCGTTTGCTATGCGCATACATACACAACATCTTCAGCTTGCGGAAAAAACTGCAGGAATATCACGCGAAGAATTATTTTGCCGATACCTCCAAACTTGCATACAACCGGCACGACAAGGAGTTTCTGAAGCGATTCGTAGATATCCTCGAACAAAACATCGACAGCTCGGAGATTGACATTGCATACATCGCCTCCGAGCTCGGCGTGAGCAGATCCAAGCTCTACACCAAAATCAAAGGCATAACCGGCAAGTCAACCGTAGAGTTTGTGCTGAGCTATCGCTTGAAAAAAGCAGCCGCACTCTTAATCGAAAATGAATTATCCATTAAGGAAATCATAGAGCAAGTAGGCATCGAAAGCCAGTCGTATTTCAGCAGTTCGTTTAAGAAAGAATTTGGCAAACCCCCTTCCGCCTTTGCCCGAAAACATAGCGGCAAAAAGGAAAAGGTCTGAAATCTGCCCGAACGAGAGGCGAGATTTAGCCGGCAAATGCAAAAAGCTTTTAACAGATAAGCCCAAAAAATCTGGTGACGGCAGGGGATTCAATCGGGTGTCGCCAAAAATTCTGGTGGCGGCAGGGGATTCAATCGGGTGTCGCCAAAAAATCTGGTGGCGGCAGGGAATTCAATCGGGTGTCTCCAAAAAATCTGGTGACGGCAGGGAATTCAATCGGGTGTCGCCAAAAATTCTGGTGGCGACAGGGAATTCAATTGGGTGTCTCCAAAAATTCTGGGCGCGACAGTCGGATCATCCGGGTATCTCCAAATGAAAAAAAATGGGCCGAGGCGGATTATCCGGAGCTCGCCAAAACTGTTTTATAGACGAATAGATATTAGAGCAAGAAATATAGCGAATACGGCAATCGCGGCTTAAGGCTATTTGTAAGTTTACACAGAAATTAAGTTAGGCGAACGTTAAACGTTAAATAGTAAATGTATAAACTCTCTAAATTTATTACTGTATGAAGATGAAAAACAAATTGTCAGGAGAAAATGAAGCCTGTCTTTGGAAGAGACGGCTGTTAATCTTTCTTTTTGCTGTCATTTCGGTAGGTTATCTGCATGCCCAGGTTAAGATAACGGGGCGTGTGGTTGACAGCGCTAATGAAACGCTGCCCGGGGTCAATGTGATGGTTGAGAACACGACTACGGGCGTTGTGACGGATCTCGACGGGCTATACAGTATTTCGGTTCCCTCTGCGAGTTCGGCGCTGGTCTTTTCGTATATAGGCTATAATCCGCAACGTATCACGGTTGGCAACAGATCTGTTATAGATGTTACGCTTATGGAAAGCGCCGAAATGCTGGATGAAATTGTAATAGTGGGCTACGGAGCTCAGAAAAAGGTGAACGTAACCGGAGCTGTTTCGGCCATTAATTTTGAAGACCAGGCTTTGTCGCGTCCCATTACCAACGTATCGTCCTCGCTGGCCGGATTAAGCGCCGGCTTGTTTGTGTCGCAAGGCTCAGGACAGCCGGGATCCGACGGCGCAACCTTGCGCATCCGCGGTGTTGGTACGCTCAACGATAATAGTCCGCTTATCCTGATCGACGGAATGCAGGGATCTATCGACGACGTGAATCCAAATGACATCTCCTCCATCTCTATTTTGAAGGACGGAGCCTCGGCGGCCATCTACGGTTCGCGCGCCGGCAGCGGAGTTATCCTCGTCACTACCAAAAAAGGAAATAGAGACGGGAAGACGAGCATCACCTACTCCGGACGCATGTCGGTTATGAATCCTTTCAATCTGCCTCTATTGATAACAAACTACGCCGATTACATGGGATACAGCAACGAATCCGCTTGGCAACAAGGTTCGGACATTCCGACCTTCACGCAGGAGGACATTGATCTCTGGCGCGAAAAGTCGAAGAATCCAAATGGCTTGAATGCATTCGGCTATCCCAACTACGTTGCTTATCCTAACACTAACTGGCTGGAGGAAGTTTATAACCTTAACAGCATTAAACACGAGCACAATGTTTCCTTAACCGGCAACAGCAATAATGTGCGCTACCTGATGTCGATGGGCTACATCGACAACCCCGGATTGGTGGATTATTCGGGAATGGAACGCATCAGCATGCGCGTCAATCTCGAATCAGATGTTACCAAGTGGCTCACCGTGGGAGCTCGCATTTACGGCAACAAAGACGTCATGGGGCGCCTTGATTTCGACAGCGGGAGCACTTCCTCCATTAGCAGTTGGCTTATGGGAACGTTGCCCGGCATTTATCCCTATTACGACGGCAAGTATGGCGCTACCGAAAGCATAAAGGAAAGCGCCAGCGTAGCGAATCTTCGCCAGCGCTTAGATAGTTACGCCAACGGGCAAATTGATCGCTTTCGCCTGAACACTACGGCTTATGCGAGATTCAAGATTATTGAAGGCCTGACCTGGGATGTCAATCTGAATTACGAGCATTTTTGGTACGAATACAACAGCTGGAGCAATCCCAAAGCAGACGCTACCTTCAGGTTCAGCGAGAATGCGCAAGTGAGTCCTCCAACAGCAAACGACCAATTGGGAACATCCAACAGTCGCACCGATGTGGCTTCATATACGCTGGAGAATCTGCTTAATTTTTCCAGAACCTTCGCCGATGACCACGATGTTACGGCCTTGCTCGGCTATCAGGAATATTACTATAAGAACTGGAGTAACGGCGGTTCTCGCAGAGGATTAATCGACGAAAGCATTCACACCGTCAGCTCCGGAACCGAAGTGATGGATGCCTCAGGCAGCATGTACGACAGGGCCTCGCGCTCTGTATTCGGACGCTTGACTTACGCTTACAAGCAGCGTTATCTGTTCGAGTTCAATTCGCGATACGACGGACATTCGCGCTTCCATAAGGATTATCGCTGGGGAACATTCCCCTCCGTATCCGCCGGATGGCGCATCACCGAAGAAAGCTTCATGGAAAATACCCGCGCTTGGCTGAATAATCTAAAGCTGAGAGTATCCTGGGGATTGAACGGTAACTATGGCGGATCGAGCGTAGGAGATTACGAGTATCAGGGAGGATATGCCTCCGTACGCTATCCTTTTGGCAACACGGTAAATTCCGGGCTCGTGCAAAACGCCATTTCCAATCCATTGCTGAGTTGGGAAAGCGCTGACATAAAGAATTTGGGTATAGAAACCACATTGCTGAATAATCGCCTGACTTTTGAACTTGACATTTTCAGGAAAGAAACTACCGGTATTCTCTATCGGATTAATATCCCACTCACGGCAGGAGAGAAAACTGCACCTCTGATGAACCTTGCTGAAATGCAAAACAACGGATACGAATTTACTGTCGGATGGAGAGACCGCATCGGGAAATTCAACTATTTCGTGTCGGGCAACCTGAGCTATTCCTCCAACGTAGTATCCAAATACAAAGGAAAGCTGAAACAAGGATGGGTGACTGATCCAAAAGGCAATCTTGTTTGGGAATCCAATCTCGACGAAGTCTCGCAGGGAGGCAACACCCGCGTCATAGAAGGCCAGACGATGAATGAATTCTTCCTCCGAACCGTTTATCAGGGAACAGGTACCTATAAAAATGGCGACGGAACGGTCAATCCCGACGGAGGACCTAAAGACGGTATGATTCGCACCGAAGCCGACATGGAATGGGTTAAAGCCATGGTCGACGCCGGATATTCCTTCCAGAATTTCGGAGCCGCTACCATAGGAAAGCGCGACGGACTCTTTTACGGCGACTATATTTATGGCGACAACAACGGCGACAAGATTTATGGCAATGCCGCCGACCGAGAGCTACTCGGCTCATCGTCCATACCCAAATACATTTACGGATTTCAAGCGCAGGCTGAATGGAACGGCATAGACGTCGGACTGAACTTCGCCGGAGCCGCAGGCTTCAGTTTGTTGATGAAAAGATCGGGATACAACTCTACTCTCGTTGAGTTCGGACGACCCGTGCCCGAGGCCATCGCCAACGATCACTATTTCTACGATCCCAACAATCCGAGCGATCCGCGAACCAACATCAATGCCAAGTACCCACGCATCACCCGATCGACAGCCAACGCTAACATAGCCGACGGATTAATCTCCGACCTCTATCTATACAAAGGCGATTATCTGAAACTGAAAAATCTAACCCTCGGATACTCGCTGCCGCAAAAGTGGACCCGCAAAGCCGGTATTGAAAGAGTCAGACTGTATTACTCCGGCGAAAACCTCCTCAGCTTTGATTCTTTTCCGGGAATCGACCCCGAACAGGGAGATACCCCCAAATATCAACCCGTCAGGCAGCACGCCTTTGGTATTAATGTAACTTTTTAAAATTATCATCGTATGAAAAAAATAATAATAATAGCAAGTCTGATACTGTCGTTTGTCTCCTGCAAAAACGATTTGCTGGATACCTATCCCTACGACAAAGCTGCCACCGAATCTGTATGGATAAGCGAATCTATGACCGACCAGGCCATAGTCGGAATCTATGAAACGCTACGGAAAAATAGCATAGCCGGCAAAATCGACGAATTAGAAGCTTATAGCGTAAGCGGCAACAACGTCTGGTTCTGGGGATGGATAACCTACGTAGCCAATCAAGCCGACGCATATAACGGTATGTTCTATAACTTCTGGATGCATCATTACGAAATGATCAGCCGGGCGAACGACGCAATCGCCAACCTGCACAGGTCGCCTATTTCGGAAGCCAAATACAACCGGCTGCTGTGCGAAAGCAAATTCCTCCGAGCTTATGCCTATTACCGCTTGAACATGGTTTTCGGCGGAGTGCCTCTTTACCTCGAACCGCCGGTAACCTTGGAAGACTTCAACAAGGCGCGCGAAACAACAGAGGCCGTTTGGCAAGCGGTCGTGAAAGACCTTAGCGATTGCATCGACAGCCCCGATCTGCCCGGTCGATACGAAGCCGGCAATTCGCTTTACGGACGTATAACCAAAGGCGCCGCTTACGCCCTGCGAGGCAAAGTCTATCTCTGGACCAAAGAATGGGCGAAGGCCGAAAGCGATTTCAGAAAAGTAGGCGAACTGGGATACGCTCTTTTCCAGGGCGATTTCGGCGATCTCTTTACCGAAGAGAACGAGCGCTGCCCGGAAATGATCTTCTCCTTGCAAGCCATACGCACCGTTGGGCTCGGACAGAACGTCAGTCGCTACTATGGTTCGCACATAGCTCACGGATGGTGCATCGCCGACATCACGCCCAATTCCGATTTTGTAAATAGCTACGAATGGGCCGACGGACGGCCTTTCAATTGGGACGACGTTTTCCCGGGATACAACAGCATGACGCCGGCCGAGCGCGTGGTTTTCTTCCTGCGCGACGGCCTGACTGAGGCTGAAATACCTGCCGGCGCTGATATGGACAAGTATATTGAGGGAGCTAACGAGGAGCGATGCCTGAAGGCATTCACCGGACGCGATCCGCGCCTGAATGCAAGCATCATCACC
The DNA here is from genome assembly GCA_031279915.1 of Tannerellaceae bacterium. Classification (GTDB taxonomy): domain Bacteria; phylum Bacteroidota; class Bacteroidia; order Bacteroidales; family Tannerellaceae; genus DFXE01. The sequence goes on along the minus strand of JAITHO010000070.1, from coordinate 727 downwards.
CCTTACTCTACTTTCGACGGAGCCGTGGGAGGCGTTGCTGCCACCTATACGCTGCGTTGGCCCTTCCGCAACTACGGCGCTCCGGTTTACGACATAGAATCCAATACCAGAACAAGCTGGTACTATCTCTACCGGAAATTTGTGGGAGTAGGCCCTGATCCGTATATCAATCGCGACAACTCGCCCATCGACATACCGCTGATTCGCTACGCCGATGTGCTCCTCGGATTAGCCGAAGCCCTCGCCGAGCAGGATAAAGTCGCCGAAGGACTTGTTTATATCAATCAAGTGCGCCAGCGCGCCGGAGTAGCTGAATTGCAAAATAGCGACGGCAGCAAACCAACCTACGTTGGCGGAAAAGAGGCTCTGAAAGACCGCATCCGCAAAGAGTTCCGCTGGGAGTTCTGCGGAGAAACCCTCAGCTATTTCGAAGATCTGCGAACCAATACCTACAAGGATGCGAAATACTTCCCCGACGCCGGCCTGAAAACCATCAACGGAGCTTGGGGACCAAGTGCGAGCGTACGATTCACCTGGGGCGATCGCCTGATGAAGTGGGCTATCCCTCCGGGCGAAATCGACAAGAATCCCGCGCTGACCCAAAATCCAGGCTGGGAGAATTAATCCTTTAACATTACTGATATGCAAACAGGGTCTTTTTATGAGAGACCCTGTTTTTTTGGGGGCCCTGCCGATTGCAATTCAGCGCGATCGGCAGGGCAGGAAA
>JAITHO010000004.1 GCA_031279915.1 Tannerellaceae bacterium | reverse complement strand
GCTTTGTATAAGAGAACATACGGCAAGACTAACGATACTAACGTCAACGGCAAGAGTATGGTATTCCAGTTCCGCTTGAAAAACGCTATTGGAGTTGAGAACAAGGAACGTGTGTTCTATATCGAGACAACAAGCGAAGATGGCACAAAGATTGGCCCGAATAAAGCTAAGTTCATCACCAGCAACAGCGGCGCACCGGTTATCAGCAGCGTTATCACATTTACTGCTGGCGTGGATAACAACGCAGCCATGGGTATGCAGGTTGTGAAGAAGGATGAAGCTGACTACGGCAAAGCCACCGCCATCGAGGCTATCTCCACCGAGAGCGCTAAGGTGATCGGCAACACAGGCTCTGTAACTATCCTCAACGCCTCCGGCAAGACTGTGACTGTTACCAACGTTCTTGGTCAAACCGTTGCTAAGGCTGTTCTCTCCGGAAATAACGAAACTATCGCGCTGCCTAAGGGCATCGTGGTTGTGAAGATCGACGGAGCATCCTCCAAGGCTTTGGTGAAATAAGTTAGTGAGATCAGTTGCTCTTTGAGGCGATAGATTAAAAAAGGGAACCCCCGCATCATTCAGGTGCGGGGGTTTTTATGCTTTGGAGCGGCTGGCTTCTTCGAAGATGGCGGCGAACTCCTGGGCTTGCTTCCGGCGTGAGAAGGATTCGATGAAGGGGCGATAGGGCTCGACGTGAGTACGCTTGTTGTGGAGCCATTGATTATAATATTGCCGCAGAAATTGGCTGGCTTCGGCGAGGCTGGAGGCGGCTAGTCCGCAACGGCTTTCGGCTAGCAGAGCGGCAATGACGCCCTCGTCGCTGCGAACGCACAAGATCGGACGCTCCATGGCCATCGCTTCGAACACTTTGGTGGTGACTATGCCGCGCGGGCCTGCGACCGATTCTTTGTTGGCGAGCAAAAGCGCTACGGAGCTGCCGGCCAAGACCGCCGGTATACGATCGCCCGCAACGTAGCCCTTGTAATGCATGTAGCTGCCAACGCCGGCCTGCTCCGAGGCCGATGAAATGGCCAACCAGGATGCCTCATCCGTATACCACTCAACTCTGCATGTCGACGGGCTGAATAATCCCTCGCCCGAAAGCTGACGGATGGCTTCGAACAACAGCGACGGATCGCGCATCGCCCCACTCAGCAAACGCCCTGTATAGCTGATAATGAAGCAGTCGGAAGTCATTATCCGCGGACGGAATATCTCCGGATCGTATCCATTATATATCAAACTGATTTTCGCCGAATGGGGCCTCAATATCGACAGATGAAAGGGCGAAACACATGTTACATGCGCAGCGCTTTGCAGCATAAGATTGCGAGATTTGATGAAGCGGCGCCTAAGCATCGGCCCGAACCTGGCCCGCACAAAGCTCGGTAACTTGGTGGCAATGAACTCCAATCCGGCGTATTGCTCAACAATATCACGCAAATCGGCAACCCACGGCAACCCGAACCGACGAGCAGCCCGCGAAGCCGCCCCCAACGGAAAATCGCGGTACGTACTGCACAAAATCAATTCAAACCGACCGCCCTTCAACAAACGCTTTGCCTCTCTGAAAAAAACGTAATCCTTCAAACCAACAACCGACAGCAACCTCAGCAAAAACCTCAGCCCCCCAGCCCACAATCCTTTGCCCGCAGGATAATACGTCAGCGCATGCACCGAACATCCGCCCCGGAGGAAGGCAAAGCTCCCGCCCCCAATCTTCTCCGTCAAAACCGTCGCCTCCCAGCCCGTATCCCCCAGATACTTGCACAAATAGCCCATCCGAGGCCCAAATGCCGGCGGAAACATATCGCAAATCACAAGAACTTTTTTCATGATAAATCAAATAATTTTTCTCTCAAATAATTTTTCTCGAACAAAATCTCCATTCAAAATATGTATACGAAATATTTTAAAGCCGATTTTTAAATCGCAAGTTCGCTAATTTTTTTGCCTGATTCCAGCGAAAAACGTTTTTTCCGTCCAAAATCTGCTGGATGCCGATAACAAGTGTTTTTTCCGTCAAAAAAAATGCTGGATGAAAAAAACACTTGTTTTTTCCGCCCAACATTTGCTGGATGAAAAAAAATAATGTTTTTTTCGCCTAGCATTTGCAGGATGAAAAAAAATAGTGTTTTTTTCGCCCAGCATTTTTTTTGACGGAAAAAACACTTCTTATCGGCGTCCAGCAGATTTTGGACGAAAAAAACGTTTTTCATCGGAATCCAGCAATTTTTTCGACGAAATTTAAGGCTTGCATCTCCCACAAACAAAAATTTTGAGGCTCATAACAAAGCAGCAATTGCCTCAGCAGCATGCCCGTCGCCGTATTCGTCAATATTTTTCATTTCGACGGATGTTGGGCGCGAAATCGCTTTGATGATGCCCTCGAAAGTATTTCCGGCCAGCACGTTCCATCCGGATTCGAGCGTCTCAACCCATTCGGTTTCGTTCCTGAGCGTGATGCAGGGGGTGCGATGAAAATAGGCCTCTTTCTGAACGCCGCCCGAATCGGTAAGGATGCAGAGCGCGTTTTTTTCGAGCGCAGCCATATCAATGAAACTTGCGGGAGGAATGATCCTGAGGATATTACCCGCGCGCAGAATTTGATCGTACAAGTCAAAGCTCTTTAGCCTCAGCTCGGTTCGCGGGTGCAGCGGGATAATTGTGGGGCATTCGACGCTCGAAATGTTGAGGATGGCGCGAAAGATTTCGGCCAGGCGATCGGGCTCGTCAACATTCTCCGCGCGATGAAGGGTGCAGAGGCGATACGACCTGGGCTGCAGCCTCATTCGCGCGAGCGCATCCGATTTTTCATCGGCAACAGATCCAAACAGCAGCGCGGCGTCGTACATCAAGTCGCCAACAAGATGCACGCCATCAACTATCCCCTCCAGCCCCAAATTACGAACGGCGAGGCGGGTGGGGCAAAGCAGCAGGCTCGATACATGATCGGTCAGCACGCGGTTAATTTCCTCAGGCATACAACGATTGTAACTCCTCAGCCCAGCCTCCACGTGCGCCGTCGCAATATGAAGTTTGGATGCGGCAAGGGCTCCGGCCAGCGTTGAGTTCGTATCGCCGTACACAATCACCGCCTGAGGCCTTTCGCGAACGAGAATTTCCTCAATGCCCTCGAGCATCCGGCCCGTCATCCGTCCGTGCGAACCGCCGGCGCAATCCAGTCGCCAAGCAGGTTGTGGAATGTTCAGGTCGGCAAAAAACACCTCGCTCATGCATGCGTCGTAATGCTGCCCGGTATGCAATATAAACTCCTGAATATCCTCGCCTCCGGCAGCTTTTTTGGCCAAAATCGCACGGCTCAGCATGGCTGCCTTAACGAATTGGGGCCGAGCTCCGACTATGCTAATGATTTTTTTCATGCTATATATTTTTTTTGGAGATATAATACAACGTGTCGGCATACAGGCGGTCGAGATAAGTATCGTTAGGCTCCGCGAAAGATGTGTTATGCCACAGCAAGCTGAGCGTGCCGCCAAGCCCGTGCGCATTGTCGATCAGCATACGGCAGTGGGCCAAGGCCGCTTCGTAAGTCAGTCCCATATATTTTTTTTCCTCGAGCGACGAATCCATAATCATTAGCGGATGAAGAAGCAGATCGCTAAGTTTCCGGTCGGCGGGGTCAATCCATCGCGCCGTTCGCGCCGTTCCGAGGCGAAATCCGGCAGTGTCGGCATAGCCCATCGTGTAGTCATGCCCGATTCCAGCCCTTATCAGCCAGCGCATATCCTTGGGCTCGCGAGCAGCAAGGAAGTGATGACGGTTGCAAACAATCGGGCATCCAAGCGCCTTTTCGAGCCCGTTTTTTTCCTTTTCCAATAATGACGGATTCCGTCCGGCATCGTAGCTGGCATGCAATCCGGCCTCAAAGTCATCGTTGGCAGCGAAGAGCTCGGCAATGCGGCGAATGTCGTTGGATGCGGGGTCGTAATGAGGTTTGTCGAAGGATGATCTTCCTCCGGCGCGAAAAAACAGTCGATAGCTGACATTGCCGGATAAAATGCGGCTCATGGCCTGCATCCGCGGGAAAGTATAGTATGGATCGAGGTCGGGCGGCCCATAGAGTCCGCTGATCGATCTGCTCAGTCCGCGACCGTCGAGCAGCGATCTGACGAAGCCTTTTGGGGATCGGTACAGATACGGAGCGTCGATGTCGTGCGTGATCTCAATGCCGCTAAATCCGGCCTGGCAATCATCCTTGCCTAAGAGCTTGCGCAAAGCTCTGCGGTACTCGTCAAGGATAGGACGGTGCATAAATCCTGCACGATACGGAAGAGACTCTCTTCCGGGGAACCGTCCGTGAGCGTCGCGAACTCCGGGTCGCATCATCTCTTCGTATCTCGATAGGAGGAAATAGCTGCTTGCGATGAGGTCGGCGTATAGAACAGTCGTCCGTCCATCAATGCGAAGTTCCGGACGCCCGAACAGCAGCGGAATCTCATCCCATGTCGCCAGCGGAAGCTTTGGGAGCGATGAATCGGCGGCATATACGCCATCGTCAAAGAATCCTGAGGGAACGATAACCAAGTCATAGAGTTTGAAGGCCGATGCGTCGGCAGTATAAGCAACTCTGGAGGCGCAATCGTCTCCGGCGAGGAAGCGGATCAAGTAGGCGACAATCTCATTCATTGCGGCTCAATCTGATTCGTATTTTGTCGGCGATCGAAAGCCGTCCGCGGCTAATGCAGAAGTAAGGCCGCTGCACTGCGCCGAACTCTCGGAAGAAGCGCTCAACTCCGGGCAACATCGATCCCTCGAAGTCAAAGCTCTTGGAATGCGCAGCCACCGACCGAATCGCCTCCCACAAGGTCAGGCTATGGGCTCCGGATTCACGTCGAGCCGGATCGCTTCCTCCAGCGATGTAATATGCCGTTCGCTGCTGCCAAACAACAAAGGCGGCGGCATGCAATATCCCTTCGGCGTCATATCCGCCCCAAACATCGCCTCGCCCCAGCCTTCTGGATTCTTCAACAAGCGCTTCGAGAACGTGCAAATGCTTTGGCTTGAGATGCTGCCGTTCGAATGTAAGAGCAAGCATACGTGAGAGATCTTCGGCCGACACTCCGGCTCTGACGCTTATCTCATTGCGGAATCGAGCTCGGTTGATGTTGCGGCGGATGTTGGAGCTCATGCCCTCCCATAGACGATCCGGATCCGAAATATCCTCGAGGATGTAAGTATAGCGCGTCGTTTGAGAGAATCCTTCCCAATAAAAGGGTAACCAATCCGTGAAGGAGTGATGAAAATGCTGCATGAACACTGGATAATCCCTTAGGCTACGGATCATATCCTTACAAATGGCCTGCCGACGCGCAATCGAAGTCGCATACTTAGTATCCAAAGCTTCCGGAGCGAACCATGGCCCCATAGTTTGAGTGAAAGGAGGCATTGTGATTATTCCTGAGGCTGGAACATAAATAGGAAAGGTTGCACGTATGCAACCTTTGTCTATCCATTCAATAAGCTTCCAACGATTAGAGCCGCAAACCGTATCCAGCCACCAATATTGGGAGAATAGCGGGATGGATGGCTCAGTATCGCATAGCGTTCGGTACGAATCCTTACTTGATGGCATCGTAGATTAGCGCCGACAGTTCGGCTGCCAGTTCCGGACGCTCGCGGATGTATTGTTTTGCAGAGTCGCGTCCTTGTCCGAGCTTGGTATCACCGTAGCTGTACCACGATCCGCTCTTCTTGACGATGTTCAGATCCGATCCCATGTCAACGATCTCTCCCATACGTGAAATTCCTTCTCCGAATATGATGTCGAACTCTGCCTTGCGGAAAGGCGGAGCTAATTTGTTCTTCACCACACGCGCCCGAGAGCGATTTCCTTTTATATCTTCGCCGTCTTTGAGCTTGCTGGTGCTTCTTATATCTACACGTACCGACGAATAGAACTTCAGAGCGTTGCCTCCAGTTGTTGTTTCGGGATTGCCGAAGCTCTGGGAGTTGATCTTATCGCGCAATTGGTTGATGAAGATACAGGTCGTATTCGTTTTGCTTATCGTTCCGGTTAGCTTGCGCATGGCTTGCGACATTAATCGTGCTTGCAGAGCCATTTTGGTGTCGCCCATATCGCCTTCAAGCTCCGATTTCGGTGTCAGAGCCGCCACTGAATCGATTACAATTATATCTATGGCCGACGAACGGATCAGGGAATCGACTATCTCTAGCGCCTGCTCTCCCGTATCGGGTTGAGATATATAAAGGTTGGCTATATCCACTCCGAGCTTCTCGGCATAGAATCGGTCGAAGGCATGTTCGGCATCGATGAAGGCTGCTATGCCTCCGGCTTTCTGCGCTTCGGCTATGGCATGGAGCGCAAGAGTTGTTTTGCCAGATGATTCGGGGCCGAAAATCTCTATCACTCTCCCTTTAGGATAGCCTCCAACGCCAAGCGCAGCGTCAAGGCCGATGGATCCGCTATGAATTATCTCAACCGGCTCTATTGTAGCTTCGCCCATCTTCATGATGGCGCCTTTGCCATAAGCTTTTTCTATTTTATCCATTGTTGCGCGCAGAGCCTTTTGCTTATCGCCCTTGCCGCCTTCTACTTTGTTGCTATCATCCTTTGCTTCTTCTTTTTTCATCTTTATTTTATTAAGGATTTGACTTATAATTCGAGATCTCTATTAAATACTTCGTTCCAGGGCAAGCCCTGCTCGTTAAGTTCTTTCATGAACGGGTCCGGATCGAACTCTTCGACGTTCCACACACCTGCTTTCTTCCATAATCCTTGCAGAAAGAGCTTGGCTCCTATCATTGCCGGCACTCCGGTGGTGTAGCTTACGGCTTGCGCACCTGTTTCGCGGAATGCGGCCTGGTGGCTGCAGTTATTATAGATGTAATACCGCTTCTCTTCGCCATTCCGTAAGCCGCGAATACGGCAGCCTATGGATGTTTCGCCTGTATAATCAGATCCGAGTTCGCCTGGATCGGGTAGAACGGCCTTCAGGAATTGGATGGGCACTATCTCTACGCCTTCATACAGCACCGGATCAATGCGCGACATGCCTATGTTCTGTATAACGCGCAGGTGAGTAAGATATTCTTGACCGAATGTCATCCAAAAGCGTGCTCGCTTAAGCGAGGGAAAGTTCTTAACCAGGCTCTCCAGCTCTTCGTGATACATAAGATATGATTCGCGCGGGCCAATGCCTGGGTAATTAAGCGGGAGATGCACGGTGAGGGGATCGGTCTCCTTCCATTCGCCGTTTTCGAAGTATCGTCCGCGCTGGGTGATCTCTCGGATATTGATTTCGGGATTGAAATTTGTGGCAAATGCTTTGTGATGATCTCCGGCATTGCAATCAACGATGTCGAGGTACTCGATGCTGTCGAAGTGATGCTTTGCGGCGTAGGCTGTGAACACGCCCGTGACTCCGGGATCGAATCCGCATCCAAGGATGGCGGTTAGTTCGGCCTCGGCGAAACGTTCTTTGTAGGCCCATTGCCATGAGTATTGATATTTTGCTTCTTCGCGCGGTTCGTAGTTGGCCGTATCCAAGTAGCTTACACCATATTCCAGGCAGGCGTCCATTATGCTCAAGTCCTGATAGGGTAAGGCGAGGTTCACTACGAGCTCGGGCTTGAACTTTGAGAATAAGTCGACCATCTCGTCGACTTTGTCGGCGTCAACTTGAGCTGTTTGCACCTTCGGATGGCTCATCGCCAAGGCGATCTTGTCGGCTTTGCTCTTGGTGCGGCTGGCTATCATTATATCGGAAAATACTTCGGGATTGAATCCCATCTTTTTGACGGCTACGGTACTTACGCCTCCGGCTCCTATAACTAAAACTCGTCCCATATATGTTTAATGATTATTTTTTTATGTGGTGACAAAAATAGCCTAAACTTTCTGTCGTGCAAAACTCCTGTCTTTGGGGGATTTTTAACCGATGGCTTGCATAAAACGCCTTGAGGAGGGCCTGGTCTATATCGAGGCCTGCAATGTTTCGGCTATCCGCAAGCGAATGTTGAAGTGTTTGGCCTTTGTTGCTCTGTGGATGAAGCCATAAGGATTCGTATTTGCTCATAATCTTTGCTGATGCTACTGATTTGTTGTTTGATTGTATTTCCGCTGGAGGCGCGCGGCCTCCGGCACAAGATTAAACTCGCCTCCGAACCTCCGCCTCATCCGAGATTAACGTTGAACTCGCCTCCGGAGGCCCTATTTTATCCGAGATCAACGTTAATCTCATCTCCGGACGTCCTATTTTATCCGAGATTAACGTTAATCTCGCCTCTGGGAGCCCTATTTTATCCGAGATTAACGTTGAACTCGCCTCCGGGAGCCCTATTTTATCCGAGATCAACGTTAATCTCGCCTCCGGAAGCCCTATTTTATCCGAGATTAACGTTGAACTCGCTTCCGGGAGCCCTGTTTTATCCGAGATTAACGTTGAACTCGCTTCAGGGAGCTATATTTTATCCGAGATTAAC
>JAITHO010000228.1 GCA_031279915.1 Tannerellaceae bacterium | reverse complement strand
GATACCGAGTCTATCCCCTCAATCCCGATCTGCCTCACCGAATGGACTTCGCCTACGTCCGATGGATAACGCTCGACTACTGATCATCCGAGTATTACAGCCAGCATAAAACAAGTATCCCCGAACAGCGGTGAAGCAGTTCGGGGATATTTTCTGTTAGCGAAGGCAATATAGAAAGCCCTTAAAGTTCCCTGATCCAGATATTGCGAAAGCTGATAGGCTCGCTCGGATCGCCATGACTTTGGAGCACGATCGGTCCGGCATCGTGCTTCTTAACCTTCGGGAAGCCAATATATTCGGTCGTTCCGAGAATCGTCGTATGATTTTGCAACAGCACGCCATTTTGGATCACAGTCACAGTTGGCGGAATACGGTAAGTACCGTCCTCCTTAAATACAGGAGCCGAATAGATTATATCATAAACATTCCATTCGCCAGGCTTCCGCATAGCATTAGCCAGCGGTGGAGATTGTTTGTAAACGCTCCCCGCCTGCCCGTTGACATAAGTCTCATTCTCATAATTATCCAGTATTTGAATCTCGTACATGCCTTGCATAAATACTCCGCTATTGCCTCGTCCCTGGCTCTTACCGCTAATATTGGTAGGAATCATCCACTCGATATGCAGTTGATAATTCTCGAATTTCCTCTTCGTTTGAATGTCGCCCGCCTTCTTATTAACCGTAAACACTCCATCGTGAACCGTCCACTGCGCCGGCCCACCCTTAGAGCTCTCCCACTCCAACAAATCCTTGCCGTCAAACAAAACAATAGCATCCGAAGGAGCCGAAAGGAAAGCATTCTGAGTAGCCGTTCCAGGCGTAACAATCTTAGGCTGAGGGATCCAATATTCCGACATAGCCGGCTGCATAGGAGCCTGTGTCGGATAAGTTTTCTGCTCCTGAGCGCTCATATTCAACGCAAAAAAAGCGCATAAAGCAATCAATAGTAACCTTGTAAGGGAAAAAATCTTTTTCATATTAGTGAATTAAAATTTAAGTTTATAATACAACATCAAACAAAAGTAACTAAAACTTTGAACCTGACAACCCTCTCCCAAAACTCGGTTAAAACTCCACAAAAAGATCCCAGAACTTGTAAACTTCAAAATAATGCCTAAATTTGGGGCCGAAACAGAAAAGCAAAACAGATGAAGATAGATGCTCGAATGGTGGAATGGTAGACACGAAGGACTTAAAATCCTTTGGCTATTGCAGCTGTGCGGGTTCAAGTCCCGCTTCGAGTACCTGACAATAAGGCAGTTTACGATAAAAGTAACTGCCTTTTTTTGTTTGCAAATGCTATCCCAAAGTCAAAATTGCCTCCCCAAATAGACTTTCGATAATAAGTGTCAATGCGCAACTTGCTTATCTGCAAAAACATATAGAGTAGTCGAGAGCGACTTGAGACTAAAATTGAGATCTTGGTTTTAAGGGTTAAAGAGAAATGAGAATGAAATTAGGAATCCCTGATTAATAGATCTTCCCGTCTTCATCCATGCAGAGAGGAATAATTTCCCAGTCTTCAGACGGGACATCTTTTATGCAGTCGGGGACAGGCTTTTTTGACTGTAATCCGCAGCGATTTGGGGCGTTTAAGGAAACGCACAAAAAAACGTTCCCTATATCTGGTTAATTCTTTTGTATGATTGCTCGGATGAGGGTATTTGGGATGGGATTCTGCGTGTATCTGCCCTAAGAGATTTTGAAGCGGAGGGATGAGTTGAGTTGCGGCGGAATTGGGGGAGAGATTGGCCTTGCGAAGCGATAAGCTCTTGAGCAAATAAAAAAAAGTATATATTTGCAGCCTTGTGAAAAACAAAATAAATATAAATCATACAATAATAATCATCATCAAATGCAGAACAAAGGATTTGTAAAAGTCTTCTCGGTATTACTTACGCTTGTGTGCTTGTTTTACCTTTCGTTTTCCTTCGTAACAGCACATTACAATCACAAAGCGGCAGAATATGCACAGGGAGATCCTGAGAAAGAGAGTTTCTACTTAGACTCGTTATCAACTAAAAAGGTGTGGCCGGGCTTGTCGTTCTTGCCTGGTTACTCGCTGAAAGAGTGCCGCGAAATGGAAATCACTTTAGGCCTCGACTTAAAGGGGGGCATGAATGTGATCTTGGAGCTGAACGTCGCTGAAGTGATTCGCGCTATATCGAATCACAACATGGACGAGAACTTTAACAAGGCGCTGGATTTGGCTCGCAAGCGCCAGTCTACGAGCCAAAGCGACTTCATTGATTTATTTGCCGAAGAGTATAAAAAGCTTGATACGCAGGCTCGGTTGTCGGCGATCTTCAGCACATTCGATCTCAGAGACCGTATAACGTCGCAGAGTACGGATGCCCAGGTAATCGCTGTATTGAAGAGCGAGCTCAAGAGCGCGATCGACAATTCTTTCAACGTACTGCGTACGCGTATTGACCGTTTCGGAGTTGTCTCGCCAAACATTCAGCGTCTTGAGACAACGGGGCGCATCCTCGTGGAGCTTCCGGGCGTGAAAGAGACGGAGCGCGTGCGAAGGCTCTTGCAGGCAAGCGCGAATTTGGAATTTTGGGAAACATATAGCTTCCCCGAGATTGCTCAGGCTATGATAGAAGCAAATCAGCTGTTGGCATCTCTCGAGAATCCGTCCACTCCTGTTGACTCTACCGCTACAGATGCGGCTCTTGAGCAGACTGCCGTTGAAACTCCGGCAACCGACGCTGCCGTCAATCCGACTGACTCGACTGTCAATGCGGCTGATTCGCTGCTGGCTCAACTTTCAGACACGACCGCGATAAAGACCAAGAGCCTGGAGGAAAATCGCAAGCAGAACCCGCTCTTCAGCCGCCTCTCTCCGATGTTTACTGAAACAGGACAGCCTGCTGCCGGCCCAATTATCGGATATGCATTGTCAAGCGACATGCAAAAGATTGATGAGATGCTGGCCATGAAACAGGTGAAGGATATTTTGCCGCGCAATCTTGTGTTCAAATGGGGTGTGAAGCCAATCAATGACCAGGGAGTATATGAGCTCTATGCTATCAAGCAAACCAATCGCGACGGAACTCCGGCCCTGAGCGGCGACGTTGTTACCGACGCGACGGCCGACTTCGCCCAAAATCAGTTGGGACAAAGCAGCAACCGACAGGAGGTGAGCATGACCATGAACTCGGAAGGCGCAAAGGCATGGGCTCGGCTCACAAAAGACAATGTGAACAAGGCAATAGCCATCGTGCTCGACAACATGGTTTATTCGGCCCCCAACGTGATGAACGAAATCACCGGCGGACGCTCGCAAATCACCGGTACTTATACGCCGGAGGAGGCTAAGGACTTGGCTAACGTGCTCAAGTCGGGAAAGATGGCCGCCTCCGTTGATATTGTGCAGGAAGATGTAGTGGGGCCGTCGCTCGGACAGGCGGCGATCAACGCGGGAGTTATCTCCTTCATCGTTGCCCTGATAGTCCTCATGATATATATATGTATAGTGTATGGAGTTGTACCCGGAATGATCGCGAACGGCGCTCTGGTGGTCAACATATTCTTCACTATGGGCGTGCTTGCTTCTTTCCAGGCTGTGCTGACATTGCCCGGCATAGCGGGAATGGTGCTAACGCTGGCCATGGCCATCGACGCCAACGTGCTTATATACGAACGATGTAAGGAAGAGCTCCGATCCGGCAAAGGACTTCCGAGAGCCATTGCAGATGGATACGGAAATGCCTTCTCGGCTATCTTCGACTCCAACCTTACTTCAATCATAACCGGCATCGTGCTCTTCTACTTCGGAACGGGGCCAATCAGGGGATTCGCAACTACGCTCATCATCGGATTGTGCGCATCATTCCTCACCGCGGTCTTCCTCACGCGCATAGTATACGAAGCGCTTTTGGCCAAGAAGAAAATTAAGAACATAAGCTTCGTGACTTCTATCTCCAAAGATTTCCTTGCTGACCCTAAGATCAATTTCCTTGGCATACGGAAGAAAGGCTATCTTATTCCCAGCGTGATCGTGGGGCTCGGCATCATATCGCTCTTCACGCTTGGCCTTAATTCGGGCATAGACTTTACGGGCGGACGCAACTACACGGTGCGCTTCGACAAAGACGTTAGCACCGAGAACGTTCGCAGCCTCCTGGCCGACCAATACGAAGGAGGAGCTGTTAGCGTCATCACCATCGGGAAGGCAAATCAGGTGCGCATTTCAACCAATTATCGCATCACAGAGAACGATCCCAGCATCGACGCCGAAGTCGAAAGCAAGATGCTCGAAGGCCTACGTTCGCTACTTCCCGACAATATCACGCCTGAGCAATTCAAGGAACACATCGTGAGCTCGCAAAAAGTAGGGCCCAGCATGGCCGACGACATCAAAAACAGCGCCTATCTGGCCGTTATCATAGCGATGATCTTCATGGCGCTTTACATCTTGATACGATTCAGAGACATCGCCTTCTCGGTCGGAACTTTCGTCTCGGTCATCATGGTAACCCTCTGCATCATCTCGCTTTATTCGTTGTTATGGAAGATAATGCCCTTCTCGATGGAGGTCGACCAAACATTCATCGCCGCTGTGCTCACCATAATCGGATACTCGATTAACGACACCGTGGTGGTATTCGACCGAATCCGCGAAACAATCGGGCTCTATCCTAATCGCGACCGATTTCAGGTTATAAACGATGCGCTTAATTCTACCCTCTCGCGAACGTTCAACACCTCATTCTCAACCTTGCTTGTCGTGATATGCATCTTCGCGTTCGGCGGAAGCACCATACGCAGCTTTACTTTCGCCATACTGCTTGGAGTGATTGTCGGAACATATTCAACCCTTTTCGTTGCAACACCGATAGCCTACGAAATTCAGAAATGGAGGCTGGCTAAGAAAGCCGCTACGAAAAGCAAATAAACCAATCGCAACCAATCTTTCATTCTTATAATTCCAGCTCCCTCTCTTCGCCACAAGCTGTTGAGAGGGAGCTTTTTTATGCCCGCACCAAGCGCTTAGCGTTTCATAGATGCGTTTCTATGCGACAGCTTTAGCGAGCAAATATTCATTATGAATCAGCCCATTTCTCCTGTCGGGACGGCTTTGTGATATGTCGAAAGCTTGCGAAAATTTGATCCGTTAAAAAGTGTCATAACTTTTTCGTGCGAAAAAATGATTCGTTAAAAAGTGTCATGACGAAAGCTTGCGAGAATTTTATCCGTTAAAAAGTGTTATGAAGAAAGCTTGCGACAAAATGATTCGCCAAAAAGTTATGTGCCGATGGCTTGCGAAAATTTGGTTCATTAAAAAGCGTTAAAGTTTTTTCGTGCAAAAAAATGATTTGTTGAAAAGTTATGTGCCGAAGGCTTGCGAGAATTTGGTTCATCACAACGCATTAAAGCTTTTTTGTGCGAAAAAATAATTTGAGGAAAAACTATGTGGCGAAGGCTTGCGAGAATGTGATTCGCGGAAAAGCGCAAGTGCGAATGGCTACCGGGAAATGCTTTGGGATGAGCCTATTGCGACACGGGCTGGGGCGGATGGGATGAGGCTTCTTGGGGCTGTGATTGGCTGAAATTAGTTTGACTGGGAGGATGCGCACGCGCTAAACGGTTGCCGATTTTTTTGTAGGTTTGTTGCAGAAGCAACTGCCGACGCGGGTTGTGAATTATGATGAACCATATAATATATAAGTATCGTTATGAAATCAAAATGTATTCTTTTGTTTATGTTGTGCTGCCTGACTTGGGCGGCTACGGCGGCAAGCCTTTTTGTTGAAGCGGAGAGTTTCGCCGTCAAGGGCGGATGGGTCGTTGACCAGCAATTTATGGACAGAATGGGCTCGCCTTATCTGATGGCCCACGGCATGGGCAGCCCGGTTGCTAATGCCCAAAGCTCGGTTGAATTTCCCGAAACGGGAACTTATTACGTTTACGTGCGCACGTTCAACTGGACTTCGCCCTGGAAAAATGCGGAAGGGCCTGGAAAATTCCGCCTGCTGGTCGACGGACGAGCGCTGCCTGTAACGCTTGGAACGCAGGGCTCATCCTGGATTTGGCAGGAGGCGGGCAGCGTGGCGGTGCGCAATCGCAAGGCCGTAATATCTCTGCAAGATCTGACGGGATTCAACGGCCGATGCGATGCTATCTACTTCACTACCGCTAAGGGCGACGTGCCGCCAGCATCGGTTCCGCAGCTTGAGGCCTTCCGACGGAAAGCTCTGGGCATGCCCGACCGGCCTGCTTCGGCGGGCAACTTCGATTTGGTGGTCGTTGGCGGAGGAGTTGCCGGAATCAGCGCTGCCGTTGCCGCTGCAAGGCTTGGATGCAAGGTGGCTCTGCTCAACAATCGCCCGATACTTGGCGGCAACAACAGCTCGGAAGTGAGAGTGCACCTGGGCGGACGCATCGAAACGGGCCCGTACAAAGCGCTCGGCGATCTGCAAAAAGAGTTCGGCCCCTCGCGACAGGGCAACGCTAAGCCGGCCGACTTTTACGAAGATGATAAGAAGGAAGCCATCGTGGCGGGCGAAGCAAACATCACGCTCTTTGCGAACTATCACGCCTTTGCGGTTGATATGAACGAGCAGCGGATAGTGGCCGTCATAGCCAGGCACATCGAAAGCGGGCTCGAAATGAGGTTCGAAGCGCCTCTGTTTGCCGATTGCACAGGCGACGGCAGCGTGGGCTATCTTGCGGGAGCCGACTACCGGATGGGGCGCGAAGGTCGCGACGAATTTGGCGAAACAACCGCGCCGGAAAAGGCCGACAGCATGACGATGGGGGCATCCGTGCAATGGTACTCGGAGGATAGCGGCAAGCCAACCGCTTTCCCGACCTTCAACTATGGCGTCAACTTCAACGACCAGAGCGTCGAGAAGGTTTCAATGGGAGAATGGACGTGGGAGACGGGCATGAACTTCGATCAGGTGAAGGATTTTGAGCGCATCCGCGACTATGGCCTTTTGGTTGTATATTCCAACTGGAGCTATCTCAAGAATAATTATAAGGAAAACAATCCGTGGCGCAACCGAAAACTCGGCTGGGTTGCATACGTGTCAGGCAAGCGCGAATCAAGGCGACTGATGGGCGATTATATCCTAAAGGAGGATGACCTTCGCAAGAACGTTGTGCACGAAGACGGAACCGCCGCTACAACTTGGACGATCGATCTGCACTACCCCGATCCGGCGAACACGGCCAACTTCCCCGGAGCCGAGTTTAAATCCATCGCGAAGCATGTTCCGATCTACCCATATCCCGTTCCATATCGCTGCCTGTATTCGCGCAACGTCGACAACCTCTTCATGGCCGGACGCAACATTAGCGTCACCCACGTGGCCCTCGGAACCACTCGAGTTATGCGCACAACCGGCATGCTTGGCGAGGTTGTAGGCATGGCCGCATCCATTTGCAAGCAGAACAAGGTCGATCCGCGCGCCGTTTATCGCAAGTATCTTCCCGAGCTCAAGCATCTGATGCAGGAAGGCGTCGGCAAAAAAGGTCTCCCCAACAACCAGCAGTACAACGTAGGCGGAACGCTGTCAAAGCCCCCCGTCGTAGTTGAGCAACACGAATAAACGCTCGCATTTTCTCCGGAAAAAACCATCGCCCCGCTGCAACCGTCGCATTGTTTTCAAAATAACGATTTGAAGCAATGCGACGATCGCAGCGGGGCGATGTGTGGGGAAGATGGTCGTTAGGACGATCCGGTTCGGAATGATGCTTAGGTCTCTAAGGTATTCCAGCCTTGGGCAACAAGAGGGATCTCGCCTCCGTCGCGGCCAACCAAAAAGCATCCTTGCTCGGCTTCGGTCACATATCCAATGACGTGGATAGCGTTGATTGCAGCAATGGCGTCGTAAAAAGATAGCGGAACGGTAAACAGAAGCTCGTAGTCTTCGCCTCCGTTCAATGCGGCAGTTACCAGGTTCATGTTGAAAGTCTCCGCCATTGCGGCCGTTTGGTAATCAATCGGAATACGATCCTCATAGATTCGACATCCCACGCCGCTTGCCTGCGCAATATGCAAGAGCTCGGACGACAAACCATCAGAAATGTCGATCATCGCCGTGGGAATAATCCCCGCCTGCTCAAGCAGGTCGATCACATCCTTGCGAGCTTCCGGCTTGAGCTGTCGTTCGAGCAGATATTCCTTGCCTGAGAAATCTGCCACAAAATCCTTGGGGCCTACTTCAAAGATGTTTTTCTCCCTCTCAAGCAGTTGCAATCCCATGTAAGCCGCTCCCAGATCGCCCGACACGCAGATGATGTCGCTTTCTTTAGCTCCGTGTCTGTATACAATTTTGTTTCTATCAGCTTCGCCAATGCAAGTTATGCTGATGGAAAATCCCGTGAGCGATGTAGAAGTATCGCCGCCAATTATGTCGACTCCATAAACATTGCATGCGAGCTTCAAGCCCATGTAAAATTCCTCCAGATCTTCAATGCAAAATCGTTTGGAGATGCCTATCGACACGGTAATCTGCTTCGGATGCCCGTTCATTGCGTAGATGTCAGAGAAATTCACTATCGCCGCTTTGTATCCGATATGCTTCAGCGGCGAATAGGATAGATCGAAATGTATGCCTTCTAAGAGCAGGTCAGTAGTTACAAGGATTTGCGAATTTGTATACTCCAGCACGGCAGCATCGTCTCCGATGCCGCGAATTGTGGTAGAATTGCCGGTAGATATGTTGTCTGTCAGAAGGCGAATAAGCCCAAATTCTCCGACGGTTGAGATTTCTGTTCTCGAAGCCATTGTCAATTTAAATATTATTTCGTTGGAATGTAATGATGTGATTGTTTAGCCACTTCTCAAAGCGCTCGGAGCTTTCGTTGCAAAATTCTATTCTGATCGGCAAGTAGTACAAAATTTCTTTCCATTCCTGAGGAACAAAAGGGTTGCACAGAAGGCGAGCGGCGTCTTTTTCAGTGGTAAGTATAAGTTTCTCGGGCGATTTTATGCCTGCAAAGGCCTCGCTTATCCTTGCGATATCGTTTTTATCAAAAGAATGGTGATCGGCGAAGAGAATGGTTATGCATCTACCGAAGCGACGTTCCACTTCCTTCACCAATGGCTGAGGCGAAGCGATTCCCGCAATGAGAAGCGCCGCCTGATCCGCAATATTTCGGCGAACGCTGGATGCTGTTGGGAAAACGAGCTTGATGTTTTCATAAACAATCCTTGTGAAAAAAAGTTGCTGGTGTGAAAACAATTTTAATTCGCTTTCGATTATCCGATAATTAATTGGTTGCAATTGATTGGGGCATTTAGTTACAATAATCGCATCGGCTCTATGCATTCCGGCCTTCGACTCCCGTAATCTGCCCCAGGGCAGCAGATGATCTTTGTAGAATGGTCGGTGAAAATCGGTAAGAAGGATGGATAGCGAAGGCCTAACGTACCGATGTTGATAGGCATCGTCAAGGAGGATGATGTCCGGCTTGTCGCTTCGGCTCAGAAGGCGAGTGATTGCTCTTCTGCGATTCGCATCGACGGCCACGATCAGATCGGGATGCCTCAAGTACAGCTGCAAAGCCTCGTCGCCAATGGATCGGGCATCGCTCAACTGATCGGCAAGCACAAAACCTTTCGTTGCCCGCTTATAACCTCGACTAAGCGCCGCAACACGGTAATTCGCCTTCAAAAGATTGACGAGATACTCCGTATGAGGCGTCTTCCCCGTTCCGCCAACGCTTAGGTTTCCGATTCCAATGACCGGAACCGGAAATTCTGCCGACGGAATAACTCCCCAGTTAAACAAAAGATTCCGCAAGCTTGCTCCAAGGCCATAAAGCGGCGCCAATGGAGCAAGTTGCGGATTATGTATGATGCCCTTATCCTCCTCAGACATTATTCAGAGGCCCAAAAAGATCATAATACTTCCTGAAATTCATAAGGCAATCGCGCCTGCACACCGCTTTGCGATCGTATATGACGCACCGTTTGCATCTGCTCTAACATTTCAGGGCCAATCATATCCTCCAACATTTTCACCTTCACTTTAACCAATTGTCTTTCGAGAATCTGCGTCAGAAAATCCTTTTTGGATGCAGCATATTCAATTTTGTAATCCTCACCCACCATTGCCAAGTCGGCAGCGGCCGAAATAGCATCGTCAAGTCCTCCCAGTTCGTCGACGAGCCCACGCTCCAAGGCTTGCTTGCCAGTCCATACGCGCCCCTGCCCAATCAAATCAATCTCCTCCTTTGTTTTGGAGCGACCATCCGAACAGCGCGTCAAGAACGTATCGTACATACGCATAATGTGGGCCTGCATGAGAGCCTTCTCATCATCCCTCCAAGGGCGCGTCAAGGTCGGAAAGCTGCTGTATTTATTAGTATTAACCTCATCCGTTGTAATCCCAAGTTTCTGGTAAAGTCCGGCCATGTTCGGCAATAACGAGAAGACTCCGATTGAGCCCGTAATCGTAGTTGGCTCGGCAAATATTTTCGTAGCCGGCGCAGAGATATAATAACCGCCAGACGCAGCAACATTTCCCATAGAAACAACTATCGGCTTCACCTTCTTTAGTTCAACAATTTCGTGCCAAATCTGTTCCGAAACATAAGCGCTTCCACCCGGCGAATTAACCCTGAGCACAACCGCTTTAGTATCCTCGTCCTCCTTAAGTTTAATCAGCGCCGCAACCATGTCTTCATTCACCCCACTGCTGCTGAGAAAGGGCGAAGCTGCTGTTTTCGACGCAATTTCACCTTCGGCATACAGCACCGCAATTTTGTTCTTGCTTTTGTTGCGCTCCTCTTTCATCCTGTTCATTTTGTCGATGCCAACAACGCGCAAACGCTTGTCGCTCTGTTCGGCCTGATCCTTAATGTAAGTCTCCACCTCAGTTTCATATTTCAGCGAATCGATAAGTCCAGCCTCAACCGCCATCTCTTGTCCGCCAATGAAGCCCGCTTTATCAACAAATGTATTGATGGCATCAACGGTAATCCCGCGAGAGTCGGCAACATTTTTCATTATGTGTGTCCACATTTCGCCCTGGTAAGAAGTGATCTGCTCTCGATTCTCATCGCTCAATTTGTCCAACATAAAGGGTTCAACAGCCCCCTTATAAGTCCCAGCCTTGAAAACCATAAACTCAACGCCAAGCTTATCGCCCAAGCCCTTGTAAAACTCGTACTGCGCAGATCTTCCTGTGAATAACAGCAACCCCATTGGGTTCATAAACACCTTATCGGCTGCGGAACACAGATAGTATGAGCCCTGAGTATAATTATCTGCGTATGCGATAACGAACTTTCCATCGCCTTTGAAATCTATCAATTCCCTCCGAATCACGTCAATCGTCGCAACGCCAGCCGAGAAGAGCGTACCAGCCTTGAGATAAATTCCACTAACATTCTTATCATTCTTCGCCAAACGTATCGTTCTCACAATATCTTTCAGCGACAATCCCAGCTCGCTGCCCTCTCCAAACAAGGCCGCAAACGGATTTTCTTCAACATTTTCAAGAATAGCCCCATTCAATGAGAGTTTATACACTGTATTTGGCTTAGGAACAAAAGGCGAAGATTCCGCACGCCCCATAGAAGCCGCCATTCCGATTCCGATAAAAACAAGTATAATTATTGCAAGGCCCATTGCCACCAACGCCCCTAGCGTCGAAGCAAACATCATTTTAAAAAACTGTTTCATAATGTATTTAATATTTTGTTTTGCAAACATAAGAAAAAAAAACAGCAACTTCTTTCAGCCTCCAGATTCAGAGCTAAGGCCTTGAAATATACAAAAAGCCTTGCAAAAAAACCTGTTTTACTCCCAAAATCTCTTGCAAAAACAACAGCCAAGCAAGTTAAACGGCGTCCAGCAATTTTTTGAAGGGAAATAAACGTGCAAATGGATTCCGGCATTTTTTTTCGGATACAGGTTAGAACGATTTGCCTATCGAATTTCGCTTGAGCGGGAAATCCAGTTAAAGCAATCGCAAAATCCTAAGAGAATAATAAAGCGCGCGTGAATGTTAAGCCTCTCATGCCCTTTATAGCTAAAAAAACCTCCCCTTCAATTAAAAAGGGGAGGTTTCTGAAATGATAGTTATCTGATTAAATAATAACATTACGGCTAATGTTGCGGAGACAAGACTCGAACTTGCGACCTTTGGGTTATGAGCCCAACGAGCTACCACTGCTCCACTCCGCGATATTCAATTAACCAAGCTTTTTAAGACCTCTTCTGTTAACGCGGTGCGAAGATAATCACTCAAATTCCCATCTCCAAATTATTAATAGTTATTAACTAAAACTGACTGATCTTACCTGCATGCTTCCACTGCATTGAACAAATACACGGCGGGAGCGTTCCAGTTGATGGCTATCTCATTTGAGGCATACGATCCGACAACGTCGGCAAATGTGGTTTCGGGTTCGACGAACTCGTAGTATTGACGATCACTGCGTTGTGCGGTGAAATTGGGGCCGCCGGAGAGTAGGCCCGGCACCGGATCGTCGATGCCGTCTGAGGCCGAGGGGCGATGGTGAATATTGCGTACGGGGCGATGGCCGAAGCCGGTCAGGAAGCAATATCCGGTAGCATTCCGGCCCAGAAGATAATCGGCATTGCCGGCGGCGGCAGTCAGGTACTTTGAGTCGCGCGTTTGCAGGTATGCATTGATGAGCAGTATGCCCTGATTGGCGGCAACGGAGCTGCTTCCCCAGATAAAGTCGTTACGGCTGCGGCCCATTGCCACACCAAATGCGCTTGTGCCAACGGCATCGGCCAGCTCGTTGGCCATGGTCAGGAGCGTGGGCTTGAGCTGCTCGGCAAAGCTTGGAGATTGCTTTCTGAGGAGCGAATACAGTCCGAGCATATAAACATTGTTCCAGCTTGGCAACTGAGGCGACTTGCTGATGTTGGCCGTAATGGTCTTTGCATATTTCGCATCTCCCGTTGTCAGATATAACTCCGCTGCTGCCCAAAACCATTCGTCGTTGAAGCTGCGATCGCCGTATCCTCCGGTTGAGATCTCCGGCTTATGCGTTCGATTCATTGCTCCCTGATCGTATGCCATGTCGGGAAACTTCTGCGCCCAATCCCATGCGCGTCGCGCAGCTTTCAAGCAACTGTCGGCCAAGCCGCGATATACCTGCGGATATGTTCCATACACGCGCGCCGCCTGTGCCGTCACCGCCGCAAAGTCGAGCGTAGCCGCCGTTCCCTTCTGAACCACGTACCGAGGCTCCTTGGTTTCGCCCGGGCGGGCAGTCATGCCGTCGAAAGATGCATTGGTGAGCTTGTTATATACTCCGCCGTCGCCCGGATCTTGCATCGCGAGCATCCAGCGCAGATTATAGGCAATCTCGTTCAGCAAGTCGGGGGCTCCATTGCCCGTTTCGGGAATAGCAATGTCGAGACGCTCGTAGTATTGCGGAAAATCTTCGTAGGCCGACAGCAGTGTTCCCATCGTAATTCCGCTGTTGACGATATACTTATTATAATCGCCCGCGTCATACCATCCTCCCGGCGCAGAAATGATCGTTCCGGCCGGCCTGCGCTTCGTAGCGGCCGAGGGATGCACCAAAACGGCGTCATCAGGATGTCCGGCAGGCCTCGCCCACTTGCCGGCGTACTTCTCTTCAAGAGGCATGGAAACTCTCTGGTAATAAAAGCCCTTCAAGGAGGCTACGGCCACATCGTGCAATACATTGCGCTCGATTTTGAAGGCAGGCGTTTCAAACATTCCGGCGGCGATAATATAGCTGCCCGGAGTGACGAAGGGTGAAAAGTCGGCAATGCGAGTAACAAGCGATGAGTTGGTCGATTGAATCGGCTCGCTCAGCTTTCCTTCATAAAAAATTTGCTTTGTGGATGCATCAAGCAGGCGGAAATCACGGTTCAGGGCTCCGTTGATCACCACAGCCACCTTCTTTCCTTGCGGATAAAATCCAATCTGGTTCATAACAATCTGCGCCTTACCAGCGATGGCTGAGGCTGCCAGCATCAGGATGGCT
This sequence comes from Tannerellaceae bacterium, assembly GCA_031279915.1. Classification (GTDB taxonomy): domain Bacteria; phylum Bacteroidota; class Bacteroidia; order Bacteroidales; family Tannerellaceae; genus DFXE01. The sequence continues at coordinate 94 of JAITHO010000228.1, read as the reverse complement.
ACTGCCATTCCCCTTAAATCTCTTCTGAAATTGATTTTCATGGTCTTTTCTATTTAATATGTTAATAAAATTATTGCGGTCAAAGGCAAAGATA
>JAITHO010000226.1 GCA_031279915.1 Tannerellaceae bacterium | reverse complement strand
GTTGGAAATAGTCAGTGACAAATACAATCGTTTTTGTAAGTATTTACGAGATATGCACGGACTTAGAAGTTTTGGAGGGAGAGTTCCCGAAGCTGTATGCATGGAAAAATTCCTTATCTTCGGGATGTAATACAAATTCAAAGCAGAGATTATGACAGTAGAACAGGTAAATGACGAGATTTTGATACGCGTATCCTCGCAGATCGACAGGGAAGAAATCCAGCGTATTATCGACTTAATCAAACTCAAAGAAGCGACGGCCAAGAGTATAGCCACGCAAGACAGCATTGACCGCCTCGCCCAAGAATCCCAGCGCGGCTGGTGGGCAGCTAATCGCAAGCGCTTTATACGAGAATGACAACGCTTGTGGTTGATACCAAATAATGCCATGTCAAATGTATGTGGGGCAATCGTAGGGGTCGAATATTTTCGACCCCTATCTCGTCAAAGGCGCTCCCCCAAATAAGTAAATGTGTCAAAAGGTATTTCCGCCTGCCCAAGCAGGTCATTCCCGCCTTCGCGGGAATGACTTGTTTTTTCGAGCGGGAATGACTTTTGACATAGCCCCTCTACAAACGCAAACGCAATTGCAATAACGATCGTTATGCGGCGCAACCGTAGAGACGCAATGCATTGCGTCTCTACAAACAGCATCAGAACTGGAAGTAGATGAAGGGCTGGACGCCGGCGCTTTTCATCTGCACCAGGATGAAGATCACTGCCACCAGGATGAAGGCCTGAACGATCAGAGGGGAGCGGGTCAGCAGGCTCCGGAGGCTGAGGTCGAGGCGGCGGGGCATGAAGTGAAACAGGAAGCCGGCGAGCATCAGAAGGCTGACCGTGGGATATCCGCCGATGAACTGGAGGAGGATTTCGGGATGGAAGGCGGTGAAGATTTGCTTCAGAACGTCGAATCCGATGCCGGCTGAGGGAGCTCTGAAGAATATCCAGCCGAGGCATACCAGATGGAAGGTTAGCAGAATGCCTGCCAGCTTGCGCCAGAGGGGCATTTGAGAGCCGTCGGCTTTGAAGGCTCCGGGGAAGCGGCTCATCGCCCACTTATGCACGGCCAGCGATACGCCGTGGAGGCCTCCCCACAGTATGAAGCGGAAGGATGCGCCATGCCACAATCCTCCCAGAAGCATGGTGATCATCAGGTTGACGTAGGTGCGCAGGCGGCCCCGGCGGTTGCCTCCCAGCGAGATGTACAGGTAATCCTTCAGCCATGAGGAGAGCGAGATGTGCCAGCGGCGCCAGAACTCGGTGATGGTGGCCGAGCAGTAAGGAGCATCGAAGTTGATGTTGAAGCGGAAGCCCAGCAGCAGAGCGATGCCTATGGCCATGTCGGAGTATCCGGAGAAGTCGCAGTAGATCTGCAAGGCATATCCGTATACGCCTATGAGGTTCTCCAGGCCGGTGTAGAGGGTAGGAGCGTCGAAGATGCGATCCACGAAGTTAAGGCTGATATAATCCGAGATCACTCCCTTCTTCAGCAGGCCGCATACGATGAGGAACAGGCCCTCGCCAAACTCCTCGCGGCTCAGCTCGGGGCGCCGGCGAATCTGCGGAATAAAGTCGCGGGCGCGAACGATGGGGCCGGCAACCAACTGCGGAAAGAAGGATACGTAGAAGAGGTAATCTATCCAACGACCTACGGGCGTGATGCGCCGGCGATAAAGGTCGATGATATAACTAACCGACTGGAAGGTAAAGAAGGATACCCCAACCGGAAGGAAGATGTCGTAGTGCAGCGGAGCAAGCTCGGCCAGCGCCCTAATCCCAAACAGCCGACCCGCCTCTCCAGCCAATCCCCATACCATATCTACCAAAAAATTGTAATACTTGAAGTAGGCCAGCATGCCGAGATTCACCCCCAAGCTCAGCACAACCAAGGCCTTTCGCCCAAGATCGGAGGTCGACCGCTGCAGTAGCTCTCCGATGAGGAAATCCGAAGTGGCCGTCACGATCAGCAGAGCAAACCACAGCCCGCTGCTCTTATAATAAAAGTAGAGGGAGAAGGCCGCCACGTACACAAGCCTGGCCACAGTATTCCTGCGCAGCAGCAGATATACGATGAGGAAAGCCGTGAACACAAAGAGGAAGAGCCCGCTGCCGAATAGCATAGGCGCTGCGGAATCGTAGCTCAGCTGTCCGATTATTTTGTCTATCATATTAGGGCAAGTACAGAGAATCGGGGGCAAAGGCCGGAGCGGTGATGGCCCTGTATAGCATGGAGCCTTGCCTGTAATAAGCTTCTTTGGAGAAGTGTATGCGGTCGCGGCTCATCCATCCTCCCGCAAACCAGGCCTTGTGTGAGTTGCGGCCTCCGGTAGCGGCAAAGAAGTCCCAGCAGGCCAGGCGGCGTTCGGCGGCGATATCTACGAGCGACTTGGCGACAAGCTCGATGCGCTCGTTGCGGATGTAGGTGCGCTTCTTGTTCACAACCGTGCGCCGATAACATTCGGGCGGGGTGACAAGCATCACCGCCGCTCCCGGCATGTATTTCTCAACCAGATCGAGGAAGGCGCCAACGTTCCTCTCAAATTCCGCAGTGTTGAATCCCCTGCCGAAGCTGTCGTTCGTTCCGAGCGAAACAATCAGCAGCGAGGGCCGGAGAGATGCAATGCGGCGTATGAATTGCTCCTGCGCATAGTGGGCAAAGGTCGCTCCGTTGGTTCCGATGGCATGATAGAGCAGTCCGGGCCTGCCGTTCGAGAGGCTGAAGCCGAAGTAAAGGTTGCGGAATGATGCGTCGGGCAGCAGAGAATCTGATCCGGGCTTGCGGCGCGTGGATTGCAGTTGAAGGCTGTCGACGGCATAAGGCAGGCGTATCGTATCCGTCGCCATGCGCAGCAGAGGATGTCCGGCAGTCTTCACCGTCGACGAATCTCGCAGCAATCCTCCCGGAAGGAGTGGCGTCGATTTCTCTCCGCGATAAGCCACCACCTGATTGTACGAGAATCCGAGGCCATTCACCGGAGTGATGATAAGGTCGAAGTTCACGAAGGGCGATTCGGTCAGCAATCCGGTTCCTCCGAGGCCAAAGTCGCATCGCGGGCGTGGCTGTATGCATCGGCCCACGGTCCATTCCTTCACCAAGCTCCGGATGAAATAATCGTCGGGCTCGTTAGTGCGGCTGATGCGCAGCGGGGCAATCCATCCGCGTCCGGCATTTCCGTAGCGGTCTTGCAGCAAACGCATGGCGCTCCCGCTGAGGAATCCGGCCTGAATATGCGAATCGCCGATGTGAACGATGTTGATCACAGTATCCTTGCCCGCTTCCAGATCGCTCAGCTCCCGATAGAAGCCGGCCATAGCCCCATGCGGATCGCTCACGGCGCAAAGCGAATCGACTGCAAAGCCGAAAGCCGCAGCCTTATCATCGGCCCAAATCCTTGCTGATACGCATCCGAAGCCTATGACAACAAGGGCAAGAGCCCTGAGTATGGCTGTAAATCTTTTTCTATTCATTATATGTAAGCAGTTATTGATTAATTATTGGTGATGGTGGATGAAAGACGGATGAATGGAGCTATCAATCATTCCCGCCATCGTATTGTTTCTTTTCGTTCAACAAAGATTTAAGCAGGGCGGATGCCAGCTCCTGTCCGCCGCGGAAGGATAGATGCGTGTAGTCCTTACCCGCCCAGCCCTTGTCGACGTATTTGAGCATGCTGTTTTCGCCTCCCATTGCTCCGAAGGTGTTCCAAAAGGGGATGCTCATCTGCTTGGCGATCTTTCTCTGAGCATTGAGGAGGGCGAGCACGGCAGGCATGGTGCTGAATGATCCGTTGTACTGGTTGGCCCTGTCGGATACGCCAAGCAGCAGCAGGTCGGCCTCCGGGAAGCATTTGCGGATGCGAGCAATCGATTCGCACATCCGTCCGCGATACCAACTGTAATCAAGCTCCTCTTCGCTAGCCACGTTGAGGCCGTATTGAAGGATGATGAGATCGTAGGGGCGAACGGATTTCCATTGTCTGCTTGCATCCTCGTCGAGCCTTGTCCACAGAAGCCCTGAATGCCCTCGGAGAGCCAGGTTGTCAACCGATACTCCCGTCGCATCCTCCAATACAATCCCAAGAGCACGGAAGCCGTCGCTCTGCTCAAAAGTTATGGTTCCGGAGGATATGCTATCGCCCTTGAGCGTACAGGCGGCAATCCCGTTGGCAGGCGGAAGTTGCAGGGATGTATCCGCAATGGCATTGCATGACAGATGCATTGATGTGGATACATTGCGGTCGTATATGATCTGAAGCGATCCGGCCCGGCGAATGGCTGCGTACATCGTTCCCAACTTGAACTGTATCGAAGCCCTTTCCCCCTTAGGCTCGAAGATCAGTCCGGATAGCGTGAAGGAATTAGACTTGTTGTTCAGAAGAGAGAGGGTTTTCCAGCCTTCGGCGGTCATGGATACGGTGCTCCTGTACCGCGCCGCGTCGGATGTGACGGGAACGAAGCCTACCCCTCTGCCTCCAAAAGCTTGTTGGAGGGAGTTACGGAGGCTGGCCGTGAGTATGTCGCCCTCCACGAAGGAATCTCCCACGAAGGCTATTCTGACCGGTCGGGTACGGCTGTTGCTCAGCGCTGCAAAGAATCGATGCAGACCGTTATGTCCCTCGGAGTAGTCCTCTATGCGCTCTCCCTTGTGGTCGGCCGTAGCTATTCCGGCAATAGCCTTGGAGATGGAATCCCTACGGGCAACGGCCAAAGCAATAGAGTCGACCTCATCGGCGGGCATGTCGTCGGTTATAGCGACGATGGAATCAGCCGCCGGAGCTTCATCCCCAACCAGCTCCGCCCGTAGAGCTTCCATGCGGCTGTCGAGTCCGTTCGTATCCTCCCTGAGGGCCGATAGCAGATCAACGCGCTTGATCTTGATCCCGAATGCCCGGTCGGGGAGGAAATAGAGCCCAGCGCAGGCTGCAAAAACAATCGCCAGCAGAGCCAGCAGACGTATCATGTAGTCGTTCTTCATATCTTTTCGAGAATAGTTCCTTTGAGGTTGGCGGTTTTAAGATTAGCGTTCTTCAGGTTGGCATTCTCCAGGATAGCGTTCTCCAGATTGGCGCCCACGAGATTCGCTCCGTTGAGATTCGCCCCTGTGAGGTTGGCTCCTGCCAGATTAGCCTTCTCCAGATTAGCCCACACGAGATTAGCCCATTGCAGATTGGCCTTCCGCAGATCAGTCTCCACGAGATAAGCCCTTTCAAGCGAGGCCTCGTGCAGGTCGGCCTCCACCAAGCTCATCCGGTTCATGAATGAGTTGTTGATGATGGATCCTCCGAGCAGTGCACGGTTGAATACGGCTTCGGTCATGACAGCCTTCTCCAAATTAGCCTTCTCCAGGTTGGCTTTCGAGAAGTCGGCCTTTTCGAGATTCGCCTCCACGAGTATTGATCGGTTGAGATTCGCCTCGGTGAAATTGGCTCCGCTGAGATTGGCGTTGGATAGGTTGGAGATTTCCATCTCCGCTCCGGCAGCATAAACATTGCAGAGCATAGCCTTTTCGAGATTGGCTCGGCTAATAATGGTCCGCTCCAGATTAGCATTGTCGAGCGATGCCTCGGTGAGGGTAGCCCTCTCCATCTTTGCCCGCCGGAGATTCGCTTGCCGGAGATTGGCCCTTTTCATGACGGTCTTGAGCATGAAGGCTCGCTCGAGGTTGGCATGTTCCAGATCGGCGCCGCTTAGCACGGCATCCTCCATCGAAGCTTCGGTGAGGGATGCTTTCCGCAGGTCGGCATTCTCCAGCGAGGCCTTGTCGAGCGATGTCCTGCTCAGTTGCGCTCCGTTCAGACGGGCTCCTTTGAAGCTGGTGCGTATCAGAGTCGCCTCGGTGAGCTTGGCTCCCGACAATCCAGCTCGGTCGAGGATGGATCCTTCGAGGATGCACCTCTCCATGCCAACGTTCTCTATCACCGTCCCGCTCATCCGGCAATTGATCAGCACGACTCCGTCGAGCGGAGTGTTCTCAATCCTTGCATCCTCCATGCATAAGCCCCGGAGATTCGCTTCCCTTATGTTGACGCCCTTGAGATGAACGCCAGACAGATCTGCTTCCCGAAGATCTGCCCCAGCCAGATGCACATCCGATAGCTTAGCTCCCTTCAGGCAGGCATGCTGCATCATCGCTCCGGCGAGATTAACCTTCTCCATGACGGCCTCCTGCAAGGATGCCCTGCACAGATTGGCTGCTCCCAGATCCGTCTCCTTCATATATATATTATGTAGCGATGCCTTTTGGAGAGATACTCCGGAGAGCTTGGCGAAGGCCATATTGCTTCCGCTCAGATTAGCCTCATCGAGCGACGTATGCTCGAACACTGCCTCCGTAAGCTTACAGGCCGCAAGATTCGCCCCTTCCATATTGGATCCGGTGAAGCAAGCTTGCGTGAGATCGGCCCCTCCCAGATCGGCCCCTCTCAGATCAACCGTATCCCAGCTCGAGCTCTGCATCTGGGCGTTCAGCATTGACGAACCGGCGAGCCTGGCCGAGGAGAATCTGGCTCCGTTGAGCGTCAGGCCGTGCATGATCGCCCTCTCGAAGGAGGAATCGGCTATCGAGGCCGCGCTCATGTCGGCATGATTCATCGTCGCCTCCGTCAGATTGATCTCCTCGAGCGAGCTGTGTCTCAGATCGACGTAGCTCATGTCGGCCCTCTGCAGATTGATCCTTGAGAGGATGGCCTTCGGCAGCTTCACTCTGGCCAGGCGACTCCCCTCCATCATCAGATTCCCTACATTCAGCACAGCAAAGTCAGCTCCCTGCAATTCGCCTCTGAACCTCTGCGGGAAGGAGCTTGTTTTGCTGCCGAACATCATCGTAAGCATGGTAGGGATCTCGTCGCCCGTCCAGTCTTTGTAATCCGGCTTGCAAGTAAGGGTTCGAAGATGATAGCAGAGGAGCTCGAACACGGGCTTGCCGTACTTATCCGGATATGCTTCGGCAAGTAGGCAGAGATTGTGGGCTCCGCTCATGCGCAAGGCAGGCTGATCGGCGGCCAGCATCTCGGCCGATCGCGAATATTGGTAGTCTTGCCGGCTGAGGTCGTCGATCTCATTCTTTGTTTTTTGCAGAGCAAGGTCTTCGAGCTTGAGCCTGGCCCTTCGTTTGAGTTCAACAAACAGGCAGGCGATGGCTATCGTGGCGAATGCAGCTATATGCACCAGCAGGAAGTCCCTCAGCGAATCCAGTCCGAAGAGATACAGGTCGCCAACGAATAGATTTGTTATATGTCCGAAAGCTATTGAGAGAAACGGAAGGAGGAAGAGGCCCGATAGCGCAGCCCATAAGCTGTATCTTCTCCAATTGCCGTTTGTTTTTATTAAGCTCATAATAGTATTAAGCAGAAATTTAGGTTGCAAAGGTAGGAGATAAGTTGAGATATGGGAATGGGAGGATGCAATGGCGTTTATCTCCTCCGAAATAGCCCTCCCAATTGCTTTTGCGGAGGGATAGAAGAGGGGGAGGGCGTTGCACAGTCATGCCGGCAAGCGGGATTATAGGATGGAGGAGCATCCGCCGGCCGAGAATATGTTGCACAACAATGCGGAGGGAGTTGCCCATGTCATTCACAATCCCTATTTTGCGCCCCGTTATAAAAATTATTGTTTCACCTAAATATTTAATATCCCAGATAAACATGAAAGTCTATCAAACAAACGAAATCAAGAACATTGCAATCCTCGGCAGCTCTGGCTCCGGGAAAACCACCCTCGCCGAGGCCATGCTTTTCGAGGGTGGAGTGATCAAACGTCGCGGTACGGTGGAGGCTGGAACTACGGTTTGCGATTATAATCCGGTGGAGAAGGAGTACGGATACTCGGTGTCGTCCACCCTTTTTTGTGTAGAATGGCAAGGCCGCAAGCTCAACTTTATTGACTGTCCGGGATCGGACGACTTCATCGGCGGAGCAGTATCTGCCCTCAATGTAACCGACACGGCCCTCATGGTGCTCAACGCCCAGTATGGCGTAGAGGTCGGAACAATCAACCAGTTCCGCTACACGGAACAGTTCGGCAAGCCCGTGATCTTCATCGTTAATCACCTCGACAATGCAATTGCCGACTTCGACGGAACGATAGCCCAGCTCAGAGATAGATACGGCAAGAACGTTGTTCTCATCCAGTATCCCGTCAATCAGGGAGCCGCCTTCAATGCCGTGGTCGACGTCCTCAAGATGAAGATGTACCGCTGGAAGCCGGAGGGAGGAGTGCCCGACGTATTAGAGATCCCCGCCGAAGAGGCCGACAAAGCCGCCGAGCTGCATGCGGCCCTCGTGGAAGCAGCAGCCGAGCACGACGACAATCTGATGGAGAAATATTTCGAGAACGACAGCCTCACCGAAGATGAGATGCGCCTCGGAATTACTGCCGGACTTGCCACCCGAGGAATGTTCCCCGTTTTCTGCGTATGCGCCGGACGCGACATGTGCGTGCGCCGCACAATGGAGTTCCTTGGCAATGTAGCGCCAACGGTCGACAAGATGCCGCACGTGCGGACGGCCGACGGCATCGATGTGGCTCCCGATCCGGAGGGCCCGACAAGCCTCTTCTTCTTCAAAACCGCCGTCGAACCGCATATCGGGCAGGTATCCTTCTTCAAAGTCATCTCCGGAAAAGTTAAGGAGGGCGACGACCTGGCTAATGCCAACCGCGGATCGAAGGAGCGCATCGCACAGCTATTCACCATGGCCGGACAAACCCGCACGCAGGTTAGCGAGCTGATGGCAGGCGACATCGGAGCTACCGTGAAGCTTAAAGACATGCGATTAGGCAACACTCTTAACAACAAAGGCGTTGACTATACCTATAACTTCATCAAATATCCAAATCCCAAGTACCGACGCGCCATCAAGCCCGTCAACGAAGCCGACGCCGAGAAGCTCAGCGAGCTGCTGACCCGCATGCGCGAAGAAGACCCCACCTGGCTCGTTGAGCAATCCAAGGAACTCAAGCAAACTATCGTTTCCGGACAAGGAGAGTTCCATCTGCGAACCCTCAAGTGGAGGCTGGAGAACAACGAGAAGATAGCGATTGAGTACCTGGAGCCCAAGATTCCGTATCGCGAAACCATCACCAAGTCGGCCCGGGCCGATTACCGCCACAAGAAGCAGTCCGGCGGAGCAGGTCAGTTCGGCGAAGTGCATCTCATCGTTGAGCCCTACACTGAGGGAATGCCTACCCCCGAGGTTTATCGCTTCGGCAATCAGGAGTACAAGATCAGCCTGCGCGACGTGCAGACCATCGATCTTGAGTGGGGCGGCAAGCTGGTGTTCGTAAACAGCATCGTAGGCGGATCTATCGACGCCCGCTTCCTTCCGGCCATCCTCAAGGGCGTGATGGCGCGCATGGAGCAGGGGCCGCTCACCGGATCGTATGCCCGCGACGTTCGCATCATCGTGTACGACGGCAAAATGCATCCGGTGGACAGCAACGAGATCTCCTTCATGCTCGCCGGACGTAATGCCTTCAGCGCTGCCTTCCGCGAAGCAGGCCCCAAGATTCTGGAGCCCATTTACGACGTGGAGGTATCCGTTCCGGCCGACTATCTGGGCGACGTGATGGGCGACATGCAGGGCCGCCGAGCCATCATCATGGGCATGAACAGCGAGAAGGGATACGAAATTTTGATGGCCAAGGTGCCTCTCAAGGAGATGGCGTCATACTCAACTTCGCTGAGCTCCATCAGCGGCGGGAGGGCATCTTTCACGATGAAGTTCGCTTCATACGAGTTGGTGCCAGCCGATGTCCAAGAAAAATTGTTGAAAGCCTACGCCGAGAGCAAGGAAGAAGATTAAATCCTGGATTAATGGACGTCCAGGTGTTATTATGTTTCAGCCGCCAGACTGTGAAGTTAGGCGGCTTTTTTATTCCCTGGGATTTGCAGGAAGCAACCGTGTCAAAAGGTTGCCCGTAGGGCATCCATATCAATAGAAAGCCGTCGTGCACAAGTTTTCCTTTCCCCTACGGGGATACATATTATATGCTGTGCATCCCCTCCGGGGAAGTTGGTGGATTTGGAAGACTATTTCTATTGATATGGATGCCCTACGGGCAACCTTTTGACATACCCTCAACTCCAAAGAATCATATTTTTCAAGGCTTGCATCGGCGGCAAAAGCGGAGTTTACTTGGGTAAATGAGCATTTTGCCGCCGATGCGTAACGCCGAAAAATATGATTGGTGGGAACTATCGTTGGGAACTCCAAAGAATCATATTTTTCAAGGCTTGCATCGGCGGCAAAAGCGGAGTTTGCTTGGGTAAATGAGCATTTTGCCGCCGATGCGTAACGCCGAAAAATCTGATTGGTGGGAACTATCGTTGGGAACTCCAAAGAATCATATTTTTCAAGGCTTGCATCGGCGGCAAAAGCGGAGTTTACTTGGGTAAATGAGCATTTTGCCGCCGATGCGTAACGCCGAAAAATCTGATTCTTTGGAGTTCCCAAAAACAAAGCGGGAAGAGATGGCTCTCTTCCCGCCTAACACTAACACTTTATTGTATACTAAAACTAAAAATTATATGGCCTGGTTTATGGTATGCTTTATTTTATTCTCCTGCTGCCGGCGGATTCAGATCTTCGGGGTTAATTGGCGGCGGGGTTGCCGAAGGCTGCTGTGGGGGCATGTCGGGAGCTTGCGGGAGAGTTGTATTTGGCGCCTGCGGATCCTCCGGCTTTTGCTCTGGAGGATTTGCTGGAGGATTGGATGGTTCCGTTTCCGCAGGCGTTTCGTTTGATGACTTGTGATGATGGTCGCGTCTGGAGAGCACACGCTCGGTTTGCTCAACCAGAGCTTCGATGTATGATGCTGAGCTTTCGAGTTTGGTTTTGAGAGCGGCATCCTTGTCGCCCAGCTCGTTGCTTCGGTGAATGGCATTCATGTCATCTATAAATTCAATCAATCTCTTGTCGACGTCTTTGCGTATGTCGGCTGATTTGCCGAGCTGCTCGAGGTCGTGTAGGGTTTGCAGTCGTTGTTGGTATAGTCCTTCGAGGCGTTCGTTGACGGTCTCGAGTTTTTGGAGTATTGCTGCTATGTTGGGGAGTGCGGCTTTGTGGGTGTCGTTCTCCGGTTTGTTGATGTCGAACAGGAATTTTTCTATGTACGTGGTTTCTTCTACGAGGATGCGGGTGGGGGCAGGTAGGTTGGGGGTGTGTACGAGG
>JAITHO010000225.1 GCA_031279915.1 Tannerellaceae bacterium | reverse complement strand
CGGCGACTTTGAGCTCGAAGCTTAGCTTGGGGCCGTCTTCGCTGATGAGGGTGAAGGGATGCACGGCGGCTAGCTCGGTGCGTCCGTTGTCTGGATTATCCCAGGCTACCACCATCTCGGCGCCTATCATTCCGCGGAGCTCGTTGCGATTGATTACCAGATTATAGGTATAAACTTGCCCGACCTTGGGAGTATGTATGGCCGGTCGGTTGTCGGTTGTGAATGATTCAACGCTGAAGCTATCCCAATGTTCGGCTACTTCTTCCTTCCATGCGGCTATGCGGCGGGCTTTAGCATAGTTGTCGGCGGCGAGTGATGCGGAGCGTTCGGATAGCTTCACATAGATGCGCGTCACGTAGTCGTCGAGCATGCGCTTCATCGTGTAGTGAGGGGCTATCTCGGCGAATGAGTTCTTGATGTATTGTATCCATTCGGGCGAGTATCCTTTGCTGTTACGGGCGTAGTAGAGGGGGATGATTTCGTTTTCGAGTATTTGGTAGATGGTGGCGGCATCGAGCTGATCCTGATACTGTTGATTCTCGTAGGTGCGCTTGTCGGTGAGGGCCCATCCGGCGCCTGGCTTGTAGCCTTCGTACCACCATCCGTCGAGTACTGAGAAGTTTAGCACGCCGTTCATCTGGGCTTTCTCGCCTGATGTGCCTGAGGCTTCGAGCGGTCGCGTCGGAGTGTTCAGCCATACGTCGACGCCGGAGATGAGGCGTCGGGCGAGGCGCATGTCGTAGTTTTCGAGGAAGATTATTCGCCCAAGGAATTCCGGTCGACGGGATATCTCGATGATGTGCTTTATCAGGCCTTGCCCTCCTCCGTCGGCTGGATGCGCTTTGCCGGTGAAGATGAACTGTATGGGATACTTTTCGTTGTTGACGATGCGGGAGAGCCGATCGAGGTCGGTGAACAGGAGGTGGGCTCGCTTATAGGTGGCAAACCGCCGTCCGAAGCCGATGAGCAGTGCATTGGGATTGATCTTTTCGAGCACTGATACTACCTTCAGCGGATCGCCCTGATTCTTCAGCCAACTGCCTTCGAACTGGGCTTTGATGTATTGCACGAGTTTCTCTTTGAGCTTCTTGCGTATGTTCCATATTTCCTCGTCGGAGGCGCGGTAGATGTTTTCCCAATGATCGGGATTCGACTGATCGTTGATGAAGTTCTTGCCGAAGCGCGAATAGTAGAATCGCTTCCACTCGTTGGCGGCCCAGGAGGGCATGTGAACGCCGTTGGTAACCCACGTAACATGCAGTTCTTCGGGGAAGTAGCCTTTCCATATCGGTGCAAACATTCGCTGCGACACTTGCCCGTGCAGAAGGCTTACGCCGTTGGCTTCCTGGCAGGTGTTGAGGGCGAACACGCTCATTGAGAACTTCTCGTGCGTACCTGGATTTTCGCGCCCCATATCCACAAATTCCTGCCACGTAATTCCCATTCTTTCCGGAAAGCCGCCCATGTATTTCCCTATCAGGTTCTCTTCAAAGTAATCATGGCCGGCGGGGACGGGTGTATGAACGGTATAAAGGCTTGATGCTCTCACGATTTCGAGCGCTTCTTCAAAGCTTAGTTTCTCTTCGGCGATATAGTCAACGAGGCGTTGGGCATTGATCAGAGCCGCATGTCCTTCGTTGCAATGGTACACTTGCTTCTTGATCCCCAGTTGCTTAAGCAGAAGGATGCCGCCGATGCCGAGCATATACTCCTGCTTCATGCGGTTCTCCCAGTCGCCGCCGTAGAGCTGATGTGTGATGGAGCGATCCCACTCGCTGTTTTGAGGTATATCGGTATCCATCAGGTAGAGGGGTACGCGGCCTACGCTGGCTATCCAGATGTTGGCATACACGCTGCGTTCGGGGAACGGAACCTCCAGTATGACAGGCTCGCCGCGCTCGTCTATCATCTGGCGGATAGGGAGATGGCTGAAGTTCTGAGGCTCGTAATTGGCTATCTGCTGCCCGTCGATGGCGAGCGACTGTGTGAAGTATCCGTAGCGATACAAAAAGCCGACGGCGGCGAGGTCGATACGGCTGTCGCTGGCTTCCTTCAGGTAGTCGCCGGCAAGTACGCCCAGGCCGCCTGAGTATATCTTAAGTACGTGAGTGAGGCCATATTCCATGCTAAAGTAGGCTACCGACGGCTTTGTTTTATCCGGCTTCGTATCCATATATTTTTTGTACGCTTCGTATACTTGTCGGATCTCTTCCATCAGCGGGCGATCGGCCGTAATCTCTTCCATGCGCTTGACGGAGAGGCTTTGCAGCATCAACACCGGATTCCCGTTGGTGGCTTCCCACAGTCGGGCATCTATTTTAATAAACAATTCTCGCGCTTCGTGATTCCATACCCACCACAAATTGCTTGCTATTTCGCCCAGTGATTCGAGCTCTTCCGACAGTGAGGATTGGGTGTATATCTCCTTCCAGATGGGCGTGTTATGACTATTTGTTTTCATATCTTCCGATTAATTATTGATGATTATTCCGTTTTATTGTTCTCTTTCTGCTGCCCGTTCGATGGCGTTGCTGAAGGCATTATAATAATGTATAATAAATTGTGTCCATCCGGCCTTTGCGGCGAGCTGTCGGCAGCGGATTCGTATGTCGGCAATCTGCGCGTTTGAGGCGTTGGCGAGCTCTATGAGGGAGGATGCGGTTTGGCTCACCACTTGATCGTAGTTATCGTCTGTGCGACAGATGACTTTCACTCCTGTGTCTATGCTTTCGCCGGCGCCTTCTGATTGTGCCCAGAGGCCAAAGCCGGCGAGCGTGGTGGTTACGGCGGGGATTCCGCAGGCGATGCTTTCTTGCGGAGTATATCCCCAAGGCTCATAATATGAGGGGAATACGGTTGCATCCATACCGGCCAGCAGTTCGTAATACGTGCGGTTAAATATGCCGTCGTTGCCGTTGAGATAGCAGGGTATGTATACGATGCGCACGGATTCGGTGGGCGAGAAGTCTAGCCGGCGGATGTGGGCCAGTATAGGATCGCTGTCGGCATCGTTCGTCCAGTGCGTGATGTAGGGCATTTGCAGTGGCGAGGGCTGTTGCGAATCGTTGTCGATTAGGTACTTAAGGTCGGAGCGAGCGTCGCGCGTCCATGCCGGAACCATTACGAAGGCTACTGTTGGACGGCTCAATCGTTGGTCGCGCCTGAGGCTGTTAATGGTATCGATGAATACGTCGAGCCCCTTGTTGCGATACTCGCATCGTCCGGCGGTGGCGATGAAGAAAGCGCTGGTATCTGCCTCAGTTCCTGTAAGTTTCGCTACCGCTTCTGCCAGTATTTGCCTAGCCTCATTGCGTTTGCGGGTATAAGCTGTTCCGGAGGGTGCGAGGGTCGATTCAAAGCCGTTGGGCAGAGCTGCATCCGGCTTTTTTCCAAGGAGATAAGTACATTCGGCGGCGGTGATTCGGCTTACAGTTGCGAAGCAGTCTGCTTGGATGGCGCTCTGTTTTTCGAGCGAATGTTTGGCGTCGACATTTAGCTCGCGTGCCATTGCATCGCCGTTGCAGCCTTCGAGCATCGAGTATAGCGGCTTGCCGTTGCCTGAAATAGAGCGACCTACGGTAGTTGCATGCGTCACGAACATAGTTGCCAGTTGCGGCAAATGCTTCCTGACGTACAGCAGCCCCATGCCCAGCATCCATTCGTTAAACACTGCCACGATCCGCTGTCCATCCATCTCCCGAAACCTGTAATAGCTCTCAATTGTTTTCCCAACCGAGTATGCAAAAGCGCACGACTCCCGATAGTCGCCATAAGCTCGCAGCGAATCCACCCCAAACCTTTCCCACATCTCATAATATATATCGTTGCATTCTTTCATAATCGGGCGGTAATCAACTAAGGCAGCCATCGGCCTTCCGGGCACATTCCATCGCCCCAGGCGCAGTTTTAGCCTCCAGGTATCAGCCGCATATTCGCGCCAGCCCTGCATTGTGGCGGGGTCGGGTTCAAAGTCGGGCTGCTTGTTATCCTTCAAGTCTGGGCCTATAAAAAGAATTTTGTCGGGGAAATCCGTTTGAAGCATAAGGGCTTTTGTAGAAAGGACGGTATAAATTCCGCCAACTTTATTACATACTTCCCAGCTACTTTCGAATATAAAATCCGGTTTATTACTCATTTCGTTTGCGCTCTGATTTTTTGTTCGGCGGCAAAGATAGTATTTTATTAAAACAAACACCCCTCCGCGAGTCGAAGCTCATTGCGGAGAGGTGCGCCACGTGCGGCTGGAGATCCGTCACGCGGTAGTTAGGCTTTGGTGTTTCATGTGCTACAAAACATCATATATCTCGTTAATATATAGGTCATTCTGTATGCATATCGTAACTTTATTTCGTTACTGTTCATTTGGCGATCCCCCACACGGTCGTGTGGCGATCCCCCAAACGGTCGTGTGGCGATCCCCCAAACGGCAGATATCGTTTTGTAGAGAAAAAAGAATCGCAAAGAGGCCCTCGTAGTATAGAAGATTTAATTTATTTCTTAATTTTGCTCGCGAAAAAAGTAACTTTCTTAACAATTAAACAATCAGTATAGATTATGAAATTTGATGTATCAAGCACAGCGCTATTGTCCCGTTTGCAATCCATAAGTAAAGTAATAGCATCGAAAAACCCAATGCCCATCATGGATTGCTTCCTGTTTGAATTACAATCCGATAAACTAATAATTACCGCATCGGATATAGATACCCGGATGGTGACGTCCGTGGGAGTGTCCAACGTATCAGGCTCCGGCCTCTTCGCCGTGATAGCCAAGAACCTGCTCGACCCGCTCAAGGAACTTCCGGAGCAGCCGCTCAACTTTGAGATTGACGACGATAGCCTGAACATACTGCTGCATTTCGAGAACGGCAAGTATAGCTTCAGCGGCAAAAGCGCAGATACCTATCCCCAGCAGAAGCCATTAAGCGAGGAGAATACAACGGTATCCATAGAATCGCAAACGCTGCTCAGCGGCCTCAGCCGTTCGCTATTCGCAACCGCCGACGACGAGCTTCGCCCCGTGATGAACGGCGTATTCTTCGACATCAATCAGGAGAACCTAACCTTCGTAGCATCCGATGGCCACAAGCTCGTTAGGCTCAGCAATCTCAGCATACAATCAGAATCCCCCGCATCCTTTATACTTCCCAAGAAACCAGCCAATATCCTCAAAGGCATACTCTCCAAAGAAACAAGCATAGTTGAGATAAAGTTCGACCAGAACAATGCCTACGTAAGCTGCCCCAACTTCGAGATGGTTTGCCGCCTAATCGAAGGACGCTATCCAAACTACAACAGCGTCATCCCGCAGGAAAATCCCTATAAAGTAACCATCGACCGCATATCGCTGCTCAACGCCCTCAAGCGCGTGTCGGTATTCTCAGCATCCAGCAGCCTTGTGAAGATACACGTCAATACCAACAAGCTCATCGTATCAGCCCAAGACATCGACTTCTCAACCTCAGCCGAAGAAACCATAGTATGCTCTTATGACGGCAGCGAGCTGAAGATAGGCTTCAAAGCCACGTTCCTCATCGAGATACTGAGCAATATCGCATCCGAGCACATAGTCTTTGAGCTCGCCGACCCGTCGCGCGCAGGCATCATCCTTCCAACAGAGAACGATGAGAACGAAGAGCTGCTGATGCTGCTGATGCCTATGATGTTGAACGACTAATAAAGCGCGCTCAGATGCAGCTCAACCTCAAAAATGCGCTGGTGTTCTTCGATCTTGAAACGACAGGCATAAACCTCGTAAAAGACCGCATCGTTGAAATATCATACGTAAAAGTTTATCCTAACGGGAAAGAAGAGTCGAAAACCAAGCGCATCAATCCCTGCATACCAATACCGCAGGAAGCCACCGCCATTCACGGCATAACCGACGACGACGTTAAAGACTGCCCCACATTCCGCGAAATAGCCAAGTCGCTCGCCGTGCAGATAGAAGGCTGCGACCTCGCAGGATTCAACTCCAACCGCTTTGATATACCGATGCTGGCCGAAGAATTCCTGCGAGCCGAGATAGACATCGACCTGAACCGGCGCAAATTTGTTGACGTACAAACCATCTTCCATAAGAAAGAGCTGCGAACACTCGGAGCCGCCTATAAATTCTACTGCGACAAAGAGCTGCAAAACGCCCATTCCGCCGAAGCCGATACAAAAGCAACATACGAAATACTCAAAGCACAGCTCGACCGCTATCCTGACCTGCAAAACGACATCAACTACCTGGCCGCCTACTCCAGCTATAATAATAATGCAGACTTTGCAGGGCGGCTCATATATAACAGCAAAGGAGAAGAGGTGATCAACTTCGGCAAGTACAAAGGAGAGCTGGCTACCAACGTTCTGAAATCTGACACGGGTTATTACGACTGGATAATGAAGGGGGATTTCACCCTCAACACCAAGCAGGTGTTCACCAAAATCAAACTAAGAGGCTTCAACGCCAAGTGAGGCAGCAAGAGCAGGCCCGACTGCTCATGAAGCCCCACCTCCTTATAATAAAGATCGGGGGCAATGCGTTAAGCATATATGTTGAACAATAAGAAAATCATACTTGGAATTACAGGCAGCATTGCAGCATATAAAGCCGCAGCGCTGCTTCGTTTGCTTATAAGAGATGGCGCCGAAGCGCAAGTGGTGATGACTCCCGCCGCCAAGGAATTTATCGCTCCGCTAAGCCTGTCGACCCTCAGCCGCAAGGCGGTAGTAAGCGAATTCTTTGCCGGCAAAGATGGAACGTGGAACAGCCATGTCGACTTGGGGCTATGGGCTGATGCCATGCTGATCGCTCCCGCAACGGCATCGACGATAGGCAAGATGGCCAATGGGATAGCCGATAATATGCTGGTCACTACCTACCTCTCATGCAAAGCTCCCGTGCTGCTGGCTCCGGCTATGGATCTCGACATGTATGCGCATCCGGCAACGCAGAGCAATCTGCAAAGGATACGCTCGTATGGGAACATCATCATCGAGCCGGCGAGCGGCGAGCTTGCAAGCGGGCTGGTCGGCAAAGGACGGATGGAGGAGCCGGAGGCTATAATCGCTGCCCTGAAGAACCACTTCGCCATGCGATCGGCATTGCATGGAAGGAAGATCCTTGTGACAGCAGGGCCAACCTTTGAGAGGATAGATCCGGTACGCTTCGTGGGTAATTTCTCTTCGGGGAAGATGGGCTTTGCCATTGCCGAAGGCTGTGCGGAGCGAGGGGCAGAGGTTACTTTGATCGCCGGGCCGGTATCGCTCCGCACATCGCACCCTCAGATACGCAGGATAGACGTTGAGTCGGCTCGGGAGATGCATGCCGCTGCCATGGAGAGCTTTCCCTCATCCGATGCGGCTATACTCTGCGCTGCAGTGGCCGATTTCCGTCCGGCAACTATCGCTGAGGAGAAGATCAAGCGCGAGGATAGTTCGGAGATGATACTGCATCTCACTCCCAACCCCGACATTGCCGCATCAATAGGAGCTCTCAAGCGTAGCGGGCAGATCGTCGCCGGCTTTGCATTGGAAACATCCGACGGAATCGCTCATGCATCCGCCAAGCTGAAGCGGAAAAACTTCGACTTCATCGCTCTGAATCCGGCGAACGAGCTCGATGCAGGATTTGGCGTCGATACCAACCGCATCACAATCATTGACTCCAACGGCATCTGCCGAGCCTTCCCCCTCAAGAGCAAGCAAGAGGCCGCTGCCGATATTATCAACGAACTAATAACACGACTCCCATGACAGGATTGCGAATCACATCACTATTGCTATGCCTTATCCTCTGCGGATGCATACTCTATCCATCCGTAGCCGATGCCCAGGAGATGAATATGCGCATCATCATCAACAGCGATAAGATACAGGGAACGAATAAGCAGGTCTATACGGCGCTGCAGAACGCTCTGACGGAGTTTGCTAACAATCGACGATGGACGGATGCCACCATCGCTCCCAACGAAAGGATTGACGCAACGTTCACGCTCACCCTCAACGAACATTCAGGCAATATGTATAAGACCGATCTCCAGGTTCAGGCGCGACGACCGGTATACAACTCGAGCTACACAACCACGCTGCTGAACTTTCAGGATCGGCAGCTGGACTTTGAGTACGTGGAGTTCTCGCCCTTGGACTACACGGAGAATACGCTGGAGAATAATCTGACAGCAACGCTCGTCTACTACATATATATAATACTTGGATTGGATTTCGAGAGCTTCTCGCCCAAAGGAGGCTCTGCATTTTTCCAGCAAGCCCTGCAGATCGTCAATCTAACGCAATCGCAGCCGGGATGGAACGGATGGAAGGCCTTTGAGAACAACCGCAACAGACATGCTGTCATTACAGCTCTGACGGAGAATCAAGCCGAGCCTTTCCGCGAGCTTTGGTACGCGTATCATCGCAAAGGACTCGATGAGATGGCGGCTAATGCTGACCGAGGGAGGACAACAATCATCGAGGCTCTGCCGGCCCTGGAGCAGTATAGAAGCGCACGGCCTTCGTCGGTTCTCCTCCAAATGTTTGCCGACGCTAAGCTCGACGAGATTGTTGCTCTATACTCCAAGGCCAATATGCAGGAAAAGCAGGCCGGCGTTAAATTGCTCTCTAATATATATCCCTCATACTCTTCAAAGCTCGATGCTTTGAACCGATAATATCCACACAATAATTATGCTGAAATCATTGTTCATACAAAACTTTGTTCTTATTGACTTGCTCGACATCCGCTTCAATGACTCCTTTACCGTCATTACGGGGGAGACGGGGGCCGGCAAGTCGATCATCCTCGGAGCTCTCGCTTTGGCTCTGGGGCAGAGGGCCGACACTCGGAGCGTTAAAAGCGGGGAAGAGCGCTGCGTGATAGAGGCCGCTTTCAATGTATCCAAATTTGAGCTCGAGGAGTTTTTCGCCGAAAACGAGCTGGAGTACGATCCCGACACTTGCATACTGCGCCGCGA
This sequence comes from Tannerellaceae bacterium, assembly GCA_031279915.1. Classification (GTDB taxonomy): domain Bacteria; phylum Bacteroidota; class Bacteroidia; order Bacteroidales; family Tannerellaceae; genus DFXE01. Next base: position 2,796 of record JAITHO010000225.1, on the reverse strand, counting down.
ACTCTTCGCTTCGGGAAAGAGCCGGGCTTATGTGAACGACTCGCCTGCATCGCTGAATGCTCTCAAGGAGCTGGGCAACCGATTGATTGATATCCACTCTCAGCACCAGAATCTGCTACTTGCCGACACTAAATTCCAGCTGAAGGTTGTTGATGTGATGGCTCAGAACGAGCCGTCTCTCAAGGCATATCGCAAGCTTTACGGCCAATGGACAGGGCTGAAGAAGGAGCTCGCCGATCTGATTGCCCGATCGAATCAGGCTAAGCAGGACGAGGAGTACGTGAGGTATCAACTGGAACAACTGGAGGAGGCTAAACTGTCGATCGACGAGCCGAATGAACTGGAGGAGGAGCTCGCCATCCTGGCTAATGCCGAGGATATTAAGTCGGCTATGTATAGAATCGGACAGCAGCTTAACGGCGACGAAACGGGAGCGCTTATCTTCATCAAAGACGCCCTCAATGCTGCCGAGTCGCTCCGACGATTCATGCCGGAGGCTAACGAAATGGTTGAACGGCTCAATTCGGCCTTCATCGACCTCAAGGACTTGGCTTCGGATGCCAGTTATCGCGCGGAGGATATCGAGTTTGATCCTGAACGGCTCGAATGGATCAACAAGAGGCTCGACACCCTATATACTTTGCAGCAAAAACATCGGCTTCCGAACGTCGGCGCACTTATAGAGCTCCGCGACTCGTATCGCGCTAAGCTTACAGACATTGAATCCTTTGAAGATCAGATTGAGGAGATTCGCAAAAAAGCTGAGGCGGCGGCTCTCGAGGTGAGGCAAGCGGCCGAGGAGCTGCATCTGCGGAGAGCCTCGGCGGCGGAGAGGGTCGCAATCGAGCTGGTGGCCAATGTATCGCAGTTGGGGATGCCCAACACGCGCTTCCGCGTTGAGCTGCCGGCTAAGCAGGAGCCCGATGAGGATGGGATTGACGATGTGCGCTTCATGTTCTCGGCCCACAAAACCGGCGAGCTGGAGCGGGTGGCGCAAACGGCCTCCGGCGGCGAGATTTCTCGGCTTATGCTGTGCGTGAAGGCCATGATTGCAGGTTCGACGGCTCTTCCTGCGATAATATTTGACGAGGTTGACACTGGGGTGTCGGGCGACATTGCCGATAAAATGGGCGTTATAATGCAGCAACTGGGCCAAACGATGCAGGTTGTGGCTATCACGCATCTCCCCCAGATTGCCTCGAAGGGTAATGAGCACTATTTTGTTTACAAGGAGGATAGCCCACAGCAAACTCTAACCCAAGTGCGCCTGCTGGAGGGCGAGGAGCGGGTGATGGAGATAGCCCGAATGTTGAGCGGAGCTAGCCTCACTGAGGCATCCATCGCCAACGCTCGCGATCTGCTAAAACCTGCCAAGCTATGAAAGACAGCAGCATGATTTTCGGCCTCCACGCCGTGATGGAAGCCATCCGAAGCGACCGCGAGATTGATACCATCTACATCCGCCGCGAACTCCAAAGCGATTTGGCCAAGGAACTGCTGGCGGCCGTGCAGGACAGGAACATTGTAGTGAGGCGCGTGCCCGTTGAACGCCTCAATCGCATCACTTCGAAGAATCACCAGGGAGTGATTGCCTACCTCCAAGTTGTTCCGTACCAACGCCTGGAGGATATTTTGCCATTTGTATATGAAGAGGGCCGCAGCCCCTTCGTTGTTATGCTCGACGGAGTTACCGACGTGCGAAACTTCGGCGCGATAGCCCGCAGTTGCGAGTGCGCCGGCGTCGACGCTCTGGTTATCCCTGCTCGAGGAAGCGCTGCCATTAGCGCCGACGCGGTGAAAACCTCGGCCGGCGCATTGCTTTCGTTGCCTGTATGTCGGGAGGCAGGCATCGCCGAGGCTATTCGCATGCTTCACGACCATGGGGTGATGGTGGTTGCCGCATCGGAGGGCGCTTCTGAGCTGCATACCAGCCTCGATCTGGGTCATTCGCCCGTTGCCCTCCTCCTGGGATCGGAAGACGAGGGCATTGCGGCGGCCCACCTCCGCATGGCCGACCGTCGGGTCAGGATTCCGGTATACGGCAGCATCCAGTCGCTCAATGTATCGGTTGCCGCCTCGGTTTTGATGTACGAAGTTGTGCGCCAACGCAAGTTGATGAAGTAAAGCGCCTTTGTGGATAGCGGTGGTTGAGATTGGGCCTCGCCACCCCACCCTGCGGGCGCCCCTCCGAAGGAAGGGAATTGCTTTCGCAACAGTTTTAGCAAGCCAAACGACCTTATTTTTTCCCTTCAAATCCCACGCGGAGGATTTCCGTTACTTTTTTTCTTTCAAAATCCTCGGCGTGGGAAAGTCTAAATCAACATTTCTGCCGGATCCCACGGCGTGGGAAACCTCCAAAACAAAAAAAGTTGGGAATCCCTCGGCGTGGGATTGGGCCAAAACTTTATTTTACCCCTGTCCCACGCTGAGATATTCAAAGAATCGGGCAAAATTGTCGGCTCCCTCGGCGTGGGAGGGCTCCAAAACTTTGTTTTGGGGGGCTCTCACGGCTCTGGAACCCGAAAAGTGGGAAAAATGTATAGATCCCACGGCGAGGGAAAGCTCCAAAACATTGTGGTGGCGTTTTCCCTCGCCGTGGGATTGGAAAAAAAAACGTTTTGGAGGTTTCACATGGCGTGGGATTTGCCGGAAAAACGTTTTGGAGGTTTCACTCGCCGTGGGATTTGCCGGAAAAACGTTTTGGAGGTTTCACTCGGCGTGGGATTTGGGTATATGTTGTGGTGGGGGTTTCACTCGGCGTGGGATTTGCCGGTATGTTGTGGTGGGGGTTTCACT
>JAITHO010000177.1 GCA_031279915.1 Tannerellaceae bacterium | reverse complement strand
TGTTACTTCCGGCGTTACAATAGATGGGCGAACTATAGGTTTTAAATTCTGTACAGATATTTTTTCAGTTCCAAAACTATGTCTTTGCGACTTTCTTATCCCTTCCCACCCTAAAACAGATAATCGTTGCAATCTAAATAAGAACTCTTTAAAAAACTTCGCATCAGTAGAGTCCTTTATAGAAACGTCTTGTAAATATTTGAAGCAAAATATAGGGTAACTAAGAGTCTCTATATTGTTTTTATTGATGTTTTCTTCTCTTGTCGCATTTTTTATTAGAGGGCGCTCTTTCTTATTACCCATATTCGCTTATTTCAATTTTTTCTTGAAAAAACACATCATTTTGTCTTTGCTTATTTCGTTTCCTACCCCAATAGAAGTCTCTTTCCAAGGATTTTCAGAATGAGTAAGATTCATTAATCCGATAGCTGAAAATTCTCCATAAACCCTCATTACTTCATTAAATAATGCTTCTTCTTTAGGAGTTAAAGAGATTACAGAACCTTCATATTTCAAGCCATTTGAACCTTCTGTTTTGTATTTTTCATAAATAGATGGCACTACCGGACCATACATCCATGCTTCTATATTTTCTTCAAACAGAGGTTTTCCAAAATACGCTAAATGAAACCCTTGTTGATAGTAAAGTAACTTCTGTAACTTCATGTTAGAAATGAGTTCTCCCGCATCATGATCAGAAGCCATTTTGATTATTTTGTTTGCGATATCTAATACTTTATAGTTCATAAATTACATTTCTAAATTAACAGTAAGTTTTATTTTGCAAAAGTATTTGTTTCTCTATTAATCAGCAAATTATTTTTGATTCCCTTAATTTAAATTAGAGGCAATTGTGCGGATAAGCGTTTTAAATAATTAGGCAAATTAATAGAGCAGGATGCCGGCCAAGGCAGCCATGGCAATTATCGCAATGGGATGGACTTTGAATCTCCAGGAGAGCGCGAAGGCGACGGCAAAGAGGGCTATGCTTTTGCCGTCAACAAAGTTATCGTCGTTCATCAGCATCAGTGCGGCGGCTGCTATGAGGCCAACGGTTGCCGGACGCAATCCAAGGAAAGCTGCCTCCACGTGGCGATTCCTTCGGAAGGCCGCATAGAATCTGGATATGGCGAGCACAATCGCGAACGATGGCAAGCATACGGCAATGGTTGCCACCACCGATCCCAGCGCTCCCATAGCCGGCGAATATCCAGCATTGACAGTAGCGGCATAGCCTACGTAGGTGGCGCTGTTGATGCCGATAGGGCCAGGCGTTGTTTGTGATATGGCTACAATGTCGGTAAATTCCTGCGAGCCTATCCATCCGTGCTTATCAACCACCTCATGGCGGATGAAGGATAGCATGGCATATCCGCCTCCAAAGTTGAACAACCCGATCTTTATATATGTAAGGAAGAGCTGGAGGTATATCATAGCCTGCCCATTAATCGACCATACAACCATCCTCCGGCCGCAGCCAGCAGCACGATGTAGACCGGCGACACGCCCATCTGCCATATCAGCAAAGCGGCAGCGATCGGAATGACCGCCGTCTGCCAAGTGATCCCTACGGTCTTAGCAGCCGAGAGGCATGGCACGGCGATGAGCGCCACCACGACCGGACGTATGCCCCTGAACATTCTGTCCACCCAAGCATTGTCCTTTATATGAGCAAAGCAGAGCGCGATCGTAAGTATCATCAGAAAGGACGGCAACACGGCGGCCAGGCAACAGACGATGCTGCCCGGAGTTTTCTTCAGGCGGTATCCTATGAAAATAGCGATGTTGACGGCAAAGATCCCCGGCATAGCCTGCGCCACGGCAAGGACGTCGACAAACTCCTCGCGGCTCATCCACTTGCGCCCCACGGCTTCGCGCTCAATCAGCGGCAGCATGGCATATCCGCCCCCAATGGTAAAGGCGCCTATGCGCAGGAAGGTAAGAAAGAGTGAGAGATACATTTGAGAACTTCTAATAATTCGATTTTTCAAGGCTTGCGAGAGAGGCAAAAGCGGAGTTTACTTTAGTAAATGAGCATTTTGCCGACGGAGCATAACGCAGAAAAAGCAATTAGTAGGAGTTATCATTTAGCGGCGGCGAACGCTGCGCACAGGAGCGCTACGCTCAGCTTTGGGCGGCGGAGGAGTTTTGGCGGCGGTTTGCTTTGACGAGGAGCTGCTGCGGGTGGAGGTTTTGGCTTCCTTTTCGGCCTTCTTCGCAGCCTTAGGATCGGCGGCGATGAGCGAATCGACATTCAGGTAGAGCGCTTCTTGGAAATCGTCGAGCTGCTTTTCGATAGTCTGCTGGGCCAGCAATAGAGTGTCGGGGTCGGGATAGTATTCGCGCAGGGTTTTATTCATCAGGTTCTCCGTCTTGATGATCTCGCCGTCGAACATGCGCCGCCGGAAGTAATCGTCGAGGGTGAAGGTTTTAACGTTGTTGATGTTGGAGGTCATGATGCGCGTATGAGATATGTATGGCCGGATGTTCTCGTAGGGCAACCAGAAGAGCGGCGTCGTTTCGCGTTCGCCAAGGTCGCCCGACATGGTAACGAGCGGGCAGATGGCAAGTGTTTTGACGTCGAACACGGAGTTATTCTGGTCGAAGTACCAGGCCTCCTTCACGTAGTAGGTCAGCACTTCGGCAGATGGAATATCGCTCTCGTTGATGACGAATGAAGGCTGAGCTCCTGCAGCGCCGGGGATCTCTTCGTAGTAGATGTGCGCGCGGTCGAGGAAGTCCTTTAGCTGGAGGAGATGCTCATCGTCGAAGGCTTCGAATCCGTCCTCGTAATTGTATGCCGTGATCTTGCCCTCCACGAGGAGCTGGAAGATAGTCGAGAAGAGATTCATGTTGCCGTTAAGCGGTCGGGGAGGATAATAGAGCGGGGCATTCTCATCCTTGTTGAGGTCGAGCTGCCGGTAGATGACGCGCATCCATCGTGCGTTGCCGGTTTCCTGTGTCAGTCGTTCGTTCATGTCCTGCGCCCGGAAAGTAAGTTCGGGCAGTCCGGTTTCTTTCTTCTCCGTTTCGCGGGCTCCGGTGCGTGCTTGCGGCGAGCGTCGCTGGGTTTGATTGCTGTCTTGCCCAAGCGATGTGGATGCTGATAGGGCAAGTATTGCAGTCAGGATAAGTATGCAGTTAAAGCGATTCATATTGTATGAGTATTTCTTAGTTGACTATTACTTGTATGGGAGATATTTTTCGTTCGATGCCGTCGGGGCCTTTGGCCGTAACGTTGTTTATCCAGAACTGTTTGCCGCGGGGCAGGTTGCGGATATAATTTTTCTGCCGTTCGGAGAAGTTGGTGCCCTCCACCGTTTCTCGGAGCATATTGCCGAAGGAGTCGGGATAAGTGAGTTCAAAGCGGAGCACGGAGAAGCGTATGTTCAGTATGCCGTCGTCTATGGCAGCCAGAATGCCGTCGGCCTGCATGAGATCGCGCTTGGTGATTGTTCCTCCGCGGAAGCTGCGCACGTTGCCGCCGGCGTCTTTGTATTCGAGGTATGGCAGAGGGTCGGGCAGCATCTTGATGCGGAACTTGCGACCGCTGACCCTCTGCGACGAGCCGTCGGCCATCCTTGCGCTGACCACTACCTCCACTTCCTTCCCGACCGATCCGGCCGAGGGAAGCGCCACCCACAAGCTGCCCTGCGGCGTCAGTCGAACGCCCGCATCCGAGCTAGATGCGCTGATGTTGCCGCTCGGAATCCCCGACATGGCTATCTCTATGGGATTGTTGATGCCGGCGTACAGCACGTTCATCATCGTCGGAGCTACCGTTGCCACGGGAGCCGTGACGAAATAGTTGGTCGATGCCGTATAGGTTTGGGTTGTGCCGTCGCTTCCCGGCAGGCGGATGGCTACCTTGAGGGGGAAGGTTCCTGCCGCTCCGGTGCGGGCCATGAAGCGTCCGCTGTCGGCAGAGGATAGCTGAACGTCGTTCACCCATATTTCGGGTCGCTTGGTTGTATCGACAGCCGACAGAACGATGTTGGCTTCGTACATGCTCCCCTGCATGACGATCTGGCTCTTGGGAACGATCTGCGCTTCCAGCTTGTTGACGCGATAGTCTTTCACGTCGACGCTGCTCAGGAGGTTGCTCATGACCTCGCCTTGCACGTGCATGACGTCGCTTTGCAGCTTGGTGAGGAGGGTCATGGCTGCGGCTACGGGCATGTTCTCAAACAGGGATTCCTCCCAGTTGCGGCCTGCCGTATGCGGTTCGGTGCCGAGGCTCTCGCGTATGACGCGTTTCTTAATCGAATCCTGAACCATGCCGGCCATCATTGAGCGGTAGGATACTATGGCCTCCCTCAGCCTTACTCCCTCGCCGTTGATAGGAGCGAGCATGATGCGCGAGGCTGCTTCGAGATCGTCTTTGTGAACAATTTCGTTAACGTCGAAGTTCTTGCCGTCGGCTGCTCGGGCTATTCGCTCTTTGAGGTCTTGGATGTAATTGAACAGCTGTTCTGATTCCGTGCCGACGCGAATCCCCTTCTCGTACCATTCCTTCACTTTGCCGGGGTTGGAGGCGTAATAGTCGGCGAGCTCTTGCTGTACTATGCCGTTACGCTCTTGCGCATTGTCGATGGTTTGATTCAGGCTGTCTTCCACCAGCCCGAAGCCGTCGAGCACCTCCGATGACACGTTGAGGGCCATCAGCGCGATGAACACCAGGTACATCAGGTTGATCATCTTCTGGCGCGGAGAGTTGGGATTGTTGCCTATTGCCATGGTTTCAAATTAGCTTGCTTTGTTTTCAGCATCCTTTGGGGCTTGCGATCACTTCGGGATTCCCATGTTGACGGTCATGGCTTGCAGCAGTCGAGCGTAAACCATGTTGAGCTGCGATAGCTGCTGGGCCATCTTCTCTGTTTCGTTGCGGAATACTGAGCTGTCGACGATTGATCCGTCGTAGAGTTCTTTGATGCGGTTGAGCCCTGAGTTGATGTGTTCGATGGAGCTGATCTGGGAGCTTATGCTTTTGAGTTGGAGCTCGTAGATGGTGTTGAGGCCGGCTACGTTGCGGGTGAGCGCCTCCATCTGCTGGATGTAGCTCTGCGAATTGCGATTGATGCCGTTCGATACTCCGGAGAGCGATTCTGTGAGGGCGCTGAATTGCTCGAGGTCGTTGGAGATTTTGGATAGCTGTTCGAGATACTTCTGCGTTGCGCCTACGAGTTCGGGCAGCTGGGCGATCTGGTCGGCTACGTCTATGAGTTTGCGGCTGCTATCGGAGATGCCTGACGAGCCCACCTGTATGGGGCCTCCGCCAACAACTCC
>JAITHO010000158.1 GCA_031279915.1 Tannerellaceae bacterium | reverse complement strand
AAACTGCTGACAACGGTATAGCTTAAGTCGTCGATCCTACCGTTGAAGGTTCTGAGCTTCTTTCGCTCGTTGAGGTTGACGAAGCAAAGGCCTCCGGAGTAGGTTCCGAACCATAAGTTCCCCTGCTGATCTTCGGAAATCCTCCAAACGGAGCTGCTAGGCATGCCGTAAGGATCGTTTTTGTCGTAAGCATAGTGCGTGTACTCCTCATTTATCGGATTGAAGATATAGATGCCGCGCTGGCTTGTTATCCAGAGATGCTTGTACTTGTCGATAAACAAAGCTCTGGCGGATACTCTGACGTCGCGTTCGGGATAAAAGAAGTCGTAGGTCTGAACCTCCCTGTAAGTGTCGGCAGAGATCTTTATGAGCCCCATGTTTTCGGTCAGGACGTAAAGGATGGAGTCGGTATTGGAGATGTCGACGATGTTGTATTGCGGCTGGGAAAAGACATGCTTGCAGCGTCCCTTGTTTTCGTCGAACATATAGATGTCGCCCGTCGATGTGCCAACGTATATCCTCCGGCTATTGACGCATATCGCCGACACATTCCGCACAGGCCCGGCATCGGAGTCGATGGGCGAGAACTCAAGCGTCTTGCGGTTGTACAAGCCCAGGGCGGACGGAGTAGACATCCATAATCTTCCTTGCGAATCCTCCTCCACCATCTTAACACTGCCGCGGACCAGATAGTCGAAGTTGTCGGTTAGCGGATTGTACTTTAATAATCCGACGTTGGAAGTGATATAGATGTCGCCGCTTTTATCCACCTCCAGGCGTTCGAAAGACCATGCCGACGCGGTTTCCGGTTTCTCCAGCTTATTAGTGTAATGCTTGAAAGTATAGCCGTCGAATCTGAACAGATTGTTGACAGTGATGACCCAAACGAATCCCCACTTGTCTTGGCGCACATCTCTCTGCCCGTTAACTCCAAGTCCCCCGACGGGCGACATCCTTCTTATCTTATATTGGGCGAAACCCGTATCATCGGTTGCAAATGAACCGAGGCTGCAGATAATAATCAGGGAAAAGGCGAGCAGGGACGTTCTCATCATATCAGGTATTTCTTGCGCTTTGCTTGCGGTGACGGATCTTTAGCCCCTTTCCATGCCCTATCCTCCTTAGGTTTTCAGTCCCTTCACAATAGCTTCAGCAATGCGCTTCAGCTCCTCGACGTTCATCTCCGTATGGATGGGGAGGGATAGAACTTCGCGGGAGAGAATGCGGGAGAGCTTGGTGGAGGATGCCGGACGGAGATAGGCTTTGAAAGCTTCCTGCTCGTCGATAGCCAAAGGGTAGTATACGACCGAAGGAATGCCCTGCGATCGCAGAGCCGCCTGAAGCTCATCGCGCCGACCGTTCTTTATCCGCAGAGTGTATTGATTGTAAACGTGGGTGGAGGAAGGATGCCGGCGGGGGATCTCTATCTCTTCGATTCCGGACAGAGATGCATCGTAGAAGTCGGCAACAGCACGGCGAGCAGCTATGGCCTCATCTATGTGCCTGAGCTTAACTTTGAGCAGAGCGGCCTGGATAGTGTCGAGCCGCGAGTTCACGCCTATTATCTGGTGGCGATACTTGGAGCTCTGGCCGTGAACGGTGGTCTTGCGGAGAGCCTCGGCCAGATCAGGATCGCGAGTGGCCATCGCCCCTCCGTCGCCAAAGCATCCGAGCATCTTGGTGGGGAAGAAGGAGAAGGCTCCGACGGCGCCCATCGTCCCCGTATAAAAGCTGCGGCCGTCGGGAAAGCTGTAACGCGCGCCGAGCGACTGAGCGTTGTCTTCAATCACCTCCAGATTGTGCCGATCGGCCGTTTCGAAGATGGGATGCATGTCGCACGACTGTCCGAAAAGATGGACGACGATGAGGGCGCGCGTGCGATCGCTTACAGCTTCCTCCACCGCCTTAGGATCGATATTATAATATGCATCGACATCTACGGCCACCGGGGTCAATCCCAGAAGTATGGCAGCCTCCACGGCGGCGGCGTAAGTGAAAGCCGGAACAATCACCTCATCTCCTCGCTGCAGATTAAGGCGCATCAGGGAAATGAGGAGAGCGTCGGTTCCATTGCCGCAGGGAACGACATGGTCGACGCCGATATAGGATGCAAGATCGCGGGCGAACTCCTCCACCTCCGGGCCGTTGATGAAGGTTCCGCGCTCAATGACGGCCTGCATCGCCTCGTCGATCTCGATCTTCAGCCTGCGATACTGCGAAACAAGATCGACCATGCGGATTGTGGAGTTGGGAGTGGACATCTTCTCTGCCGAACTTTATTTGACTTTGCTTCCGGGAAGTACCTTGATGTCGGGACTAACGATGGAGAGCGTTCCGTCTGCATCTTCGGCGCAGAGGATCATTCCCTCCGACATTATGCCGCGGAGCTTCCGTGGAGCAAGATTGGCGATGAAGCAGATCTGTTGGCCAACGAGCTCGGTCGGATCATAGCGCTCTGCAATGCCCGATACTATCGTTCGCTTGTCGAGTCCGTCATCAACCAGCAGGCGAAGCAGCTTATCAGACTTGGGAACCTTCTCACATTCGAGGATGATGCCGGAACGAATGTCGAGCTTGGCGAAGTCCTCGAACGAGATCGTGGGACTAATTGGCTCGGCTCTGTATGGCTTGGATTCGCTGGCTTCATTAGCTTTTTTAGTGTTCATAAGCTTCTGCATCTGGGCTTCTATTACGGCATCGTCTATCTTTTCGAATAAGAGTTCCGGCGATCCGAGCGCGTGGTTGGGGAGGAGGATAAGATGTTCGTTGAGGCGGCTCCATGGCAGCTGCTCCAAGTTGAGCATATTGCGGAGCTTCTGCATGCTGAAGGGGAGGAAGGGCTCGAAAGCGACAGTCAGAGCGGCGGTGATTTGCAGAGCCATGTTCATCACGGAGGCAAGTCGAGGAGAATCGGCGGGAATCTTCCACGGCTCCGAATCGGCCAGATACTTATTGCCGATGCGAGCCAGATTCATCGCCTCCTTTTGAGCCTCGCGGAAGTGGAACGTGTCGAGATACCGCTGGAGCTCGGCCTTCACCGATGCAAGTTCGCTCAGAGTGCGCAGATCGTACTCGTAAGCCGGTGCGGTTGTTTGCGGAACTCGTCCGTCGAAGTATTTAGCCGTAAGCACCAGAGCTCGATTGACAAAGTTGCCGAGTATGGCCACGAGCTCGTTATTGTTGCGCGCCTGGAAATCTTTCCAGGTAAAGTCATTGTCTTTCGATTCGGGAGCATTGGCCGTCAGAACGTAGCGCAGCACGTCTTGCTTGCCGGGCAGATCCTCCAGGTATTCGTGCAGCCATACGGCCCAGTTGCGCGAGGTCGAGATCTTCTCGCCTTCAAGATTGAGGAACTCATTGGCCGGAACATTGTCGGGCAGGATGTAGCTCCCTTCGGCTTTAAGCATTACGGGGAAGATGATGCAATGGAACACGATGTTGTCTTTGCCTATGAAATGCACCAGCCGCGTGGAATCGTCCTTCCACCATCTTTCCCAATCATGCGGACGGAGCTCCTTGGTGTTCGAGATATAGCCGATCGGCGCATCGAACCAAACGTAGAGCACCTTCCCGCTGGCTCCCTCCACCGGCACGGGGATTCCCCAGTCGAGGTCGCGACTGACGGCCCGCGGAAGCAGTCCGGTATCGAGCCAGCTCTTGCATTGCCCGTACACGTTCGGCTTCCATTCGCGATGCCCGTCCAGGATCCATTCGCGCAGGAAGGCTTCATATCTGTCTAAAGGGAGATACCAGTGCGAGGTTTCTCGCATCACCGGAACGCTGCCGCTTATCGTTGAGCGCGGATTGATCAGCTCGGTTGGGCTGAGCGAGCTGCCGCAGGATTCGCATTGATCGCCGTAAGCATTTTCGTTGCTGCAATGAGGGCAGGAGCCCATGATGTAGCGATCGGCAAGGAAGAGGCCCGCCTCCTCGTCGTAGTATTGCTCGCATGACTGCTCGGTGAAAGCTCCCTTGTCGTAGAGCGTTCTGAAGAAGTCGGAAGCCGTATCGTAGTGCATCTGCGAAGTAGTGCGGGAATAAATATCGAAGCTGATGCCGAAGTCGGCGAAGGATTGCCTGATCATCTCGTGGTATCGGTCGACAATCTCCTGCGGCGTTAGACCCTCCTTGCGAGCCCTGATAGTGATAGGCACGCCGTGCTCGTCGGAGCCTCCAATCATAAGCGTTTCCTCGCCTTTCATGCGGAGATAGCGCGCGTAAATATCTGCCGGAACGTAAACGCCTGCCAAGTGTCCGATGTGAACCGGGCCATTTGCATAAGGCAGGGCGGTTGTGATGAGAGTTCTTTTGAATTGTTTTTTCATAACTTTTTTCATTTGAGCGAGCAAAGGTAGGGTTTTAGGCCAAGAATCGCGAATCGAAGCGGCGGGCGGATGTTATTTCAGACGCGAGGAGATTTATCTGTAACATTTGTGACAGGATTTGCTCACGTGGGTGCTTAAGTTTGCAGCCGATTTTTGTATATCGAACAATTAAACTTTTAATTATGATACGAAAGATTATTAGGATAGACGAGGAGCTTTGCGACGGATGCGGCTCTTGTGTTGAGGGCTGCCATGAGGGAGCTTTGCAGCTTATTGAGGGGAAGGCTCGGATGGTTTCCGAGCTATACTGCGACGGGCTTGGGGCCTGCATCGGCGAATGTCATGCTGGGGCGATCGCTGTGGAGGAGCGCGAGGCGGAACCTTATTCGGAGGCGGCGGTGATGGAGCGTTTGGCGCCTAAAGGAGAGGCTACGGTCATGGCGCATCTGAGGCATCTGGAGGCGCATGGGGAGATGGCTCTGCTGCGCGAAGGCTTGGATTATTTGGAGGCGCATGGATTGCAGATGAGTTATAGGCCGGAATCCGAGCCATTGGCATGCGGCTGTCCAGGATCTGCTATGCGTGAGGTATCGCCAACGGATACCGATTCCTTGCCGGCGCAATCGCAAGCTTCGGAGCTCAGACAGTTTCCCGTTCAACTCCGACTGATTAATCCTCATGCCGGATTCTTCGTGGAGGCTGATCTGTTGCTTGCAGCGGATTGTACGGCCTTTGCGCTTGGCGATTTCCATAGCCGTTTTCTTAGAGGGAAGAGGTTGGCTATTGCGTGTCCGAAGCTTGATGAGGATCTCCAGTCGTATGTGGCTAAGCTTTCGGAGCTGATTCGGGTTGCACGGATTCGTTCGCTTACGGTGTTGATCATGGAGGTGCCTTGCTGTCGGGGATTGCTTAAGCTGGCGAACTTGGCGGTGGCTGCATCCAAGCCCGATCTGCCGCTCAGCGTTGCAGTGGTTTCGGTTTCAGGCGAGATTATTGAGTAAGATTTGCACTATACCATTGTAATAAAGGCCGCGCAGTGATTATGTTGCGCGGCCTTTATCTTAGCCAAATCCTTCAATCTATACGGTCATTTTAAATCTTTGGGAGCGTCCATGGCGAGCGATATACGGCTTGAGCCATGTTTATTGCTTCGAGGTCGGCGATTAGTTTTCCGGCTTCGACGTCCCACGTTACTTCGCGCCCGATTCTGCAGGAGATGTTGGCGAGATGCGACATGATTGCGACTTTTGATCCGATGGCTATATCGGCGGCGGGGAGTTTGCGGCTATTCATGCAGCTGAGGAAGTTGCCAACGTGCCGGTACAGTCCTTTGCCTTCGCCCTTGCGGAAGGGGACGGCTTCCATCCGCGGCGAGTTATTGGCCATGACCGGAATGACTTCCCATCCTGCTCGCGTTAGGAGCAGAGTGCCGTTCTCGCCATAGAATGCGAGCCCTTCCTTTTTGTCGAAGATGCCGTGATTGATGCCGCATGCATGATCCCAGATGATGTTGAAGTCCTTGTAGCGGTAGGTTGCCATGAGAGTGTCGGGCGTTTCCATGGCGTCGCTTGGATATGCGAACTTCCCTCCGGCTCCATAAGTTTTGGCGGGCAGATTGGCGTTCATCGCCTCGAGCGCATAGTCGAGCAGATGCACTCCCCAGTCTGACATGAGCCCTCCGGCATAGTCCCAAAAGAAGCGGAAGTTATAGTGAAAGCGATTCTCGTTGAACGCTCTGGCCGGAGCAGGGCCGAGCCACATATCGTAGTCGACTCCGGCGGGCGCTGAGCTATCGGGCTTGATGGGGATAGTGGGTTTGCCGTCTTGCCAGGCCCATACTTTCACTGTTCGCACGCGCCCGATCTTGCCGTCGCGGATGAAAGCCGCAGCCTCGTCCCAGTGCGGATCGCTGCGCTGCCATTGCCCGACCTGCACGACCCGATTGTAGCGCCGGGCCGCTTGCAGCATCAAGTCGCATTCCTGAATGGTATTCGAGAGCGGCTTCTCGACGTATACATCCTTGCCGACCTGCACCGCTGCAATCATTTGCAGGCAATGCCAATGGTCGGGCGTTCCGATGACGACGGCGTCGATGTCTTTATTGTCAATCACTCGCCGCCAATCTTTGTAGAGGGCAGCCGGCTTGCGTCCGCATTTTTTCTCTACATCTTCGGCCCGCTTGTTCAGCCAATAATCGTCGACATCGCAGAGGGCAACGCATTCTACCTCCGGATAGTCGAGGAAGACGTTGAGGTTGGAGTATCCCTGGCTGCGACATCCAATCAGGCCTACTTTAATCTTGTTTGCCGGAGCTGAGGCGGCTTGCATGGACGCGAATGAGCGGCTCACGAGTGGCGAGATGCCAAGGCCGGCGGCGGTGATTGCTGATTTCTGGAGAAAGTTTCGTCTGTTCATAATGGATATATTCTTTATTTGTACATTTTAAGGCTACCTTTTATTTTCGCGCAATATTACAAAAAAAGGATTACAATCAATTTTGACTATATTATGGATACAGATAAAAGCCCTGTGAGCACGGACCAATGGTACGTTCTTTACACATCGGCCCAGGCCGAGAAGCAGGTTCGCTTGCGATTGCTGCGGAAAGGCGTTGAGTGCTGGCTTCCCATTCACCGTGCGCCGCGTGTGTGGTCAGACAGGATAAAGATCGTTGACCAGCCTCTTTTCCGTTCATACATTTTTGTTCGTTGTTCATTGTCGATGCTGCATACTCTGACGATGGTTTACGGCGTGTCGCGGGTGGTGATGTATGGCGGAGTGCCGGCGGTTCTTTTGCAGAAGGACATCGACGCCATCAACACCTTCCTGCAATTGGCCGAGAAGCGAGAGATTATCATTGGCGACGAAGTAGAGGTGCTTGCCGGGCCGATGAAGCGCGTGTCGGGCAAAGTGAGGCGCATCCGCAACGGAACCGTTCAGCTCTACATCGAGCAGATGGGCGTGATGCTGCAAATCCCCATCAGCCAGGTTGGCCCAACGGGCAAGCTATAGAAAAGCACAGATAAGCGCGATCGGGTAGGAGGAACGGGATTATTTCCCGCTCCGTCCTCCCACACCACCGTACGTGCCGTTCGGCATACGGCGGTTCCTTATTTACGATGTCAATCTACTATAGTAATCCAAAAGGAA
>JAITHO010000149.1 GCA_031279915.1 Tannerellaceae bacterium | reverse complement strand
GCGCTGGAGATTGCCGTGTCCTTCCTGGGTTACAAGGCCTTCCGCGAGAAAACGGGCGAGGCCAGGGTGTTTGAAATCAGGCTCGAACAGGAGGCTTTTGCGCTCCGCGAGGTGGAGATTAAGCCCGGACGTATCAGCGGAAGGGATACGATTACGTACGACGTGGCCCGCTTCCTTTCCTCTAAGGACGTGACGGTTAAGGACGTGATCGCCAAGATGCCGGGCATAGACGTGAGCGAAACGGGCAAGATTTCGTACAATGGGAAAGACATCAGCAACTTCTACGTTGAGGGCATGGACTTAGTGGGAGGACGCTACGGACAGATAACGAGCAACCTTGAGGCTAAGGCTGTGGAATCTGTGCAAGTGCTTGAGAACCACCAGCCGGTGCGCATGCTAAAGGATAAGGTACTCAGCGAAGCCGTTGCTCTCAACTTGAAACTTAAGGCGGAATTTAGGGACAAATGGATGACGACTCTGCAAGCTGCCGCCGGGCTTCCGGCTTTGCTGTGGGAGGGCTCGGGAAATGCCTTTCAGCTTAGCCGCAGCAGTCAGTCGGCCTACTTCTACAAAGGGAACAATGCGGGCCACGACGTTACGGATGAGCAATTTGTCTTCTTCCTGAACAATGCCGGACAGATTCGCGAGCCTGCTGCGGCCGCCTTCCTGTCGCAGCCCTCGATACAGGCAACGCTCAAGAAAGATCGGCTGCTATTCAACGATATGCATACCCTTACGGCCAATCGCCTCTACAAATCGAGCGAAACCTCCCGCCTCCGCCTGAATCTCGCTTACGCCCACGACAACAGGCATCAGGACAGAGGCAGCGCAACCACCTACTATCTGCCTGATTCAACGGTGAATGTAGCCGAATACGCGCATACCTCCCTGCGATCCGAGCGCGCCGAGATCGGGCTCGACTACGAGGCTAATGCCGACAAGAATTTCCTTGCCAACCGACTGAAAATGACAGGGGAGTGGAACGAAAGTCTGGCCGGATATCAGGGTTTCCGTTCCGTGGATCAGCGTATTACAACTCCCTCTCTGTCGCTCCGAAATGAGTTCAACACACTTTGGGAGCAAGGCGGGAATACTCTGGAGGCTCGCTCGCTGATTCGATATGATGCCAGGCCCTCGAAGCTTGTGATAGACAATCAAAGGCTTGAGGATCTGCCTCTGCGATGGATGTATGCCGATCATTCCTTCGCTGCCCTGCTCAAGCGCGGCGGCCTTACGCAGAGATACACGGCGGGGGTGATCGTTCAGCTTTCGAACCTGGCTTCCGGCTTCGAGCCCTACATTATTCCTTCATGGCAGCTGAGCCGGGGCGAATGGTATGCGTCTCTTACAGGATTGGTGAGATATGTAAACTTCCCCGGCAAGGATTTCCGCAGATTATCCGTCAATCCCAGCTTCAGCTTGCGATATCGTCCGCATTATGCATGGCAATTCGGATTATATGCCTCGGCGGTCGATTTGTATTCCGCCCTCACCGCTTTCAGAGTCGAGGAATATGCGTCGGACTATCGCACTGTTGTACGTCAGGGAGGGGTAATGCCCTTCGATCGGCGGCACAGCTATTCTGCCTACGCCGAATATAGGAGGGCTGTTTACGAGATCTTTGCATCCCTCTCCCTTAGTTATGCGAATATCAAGTCCAACAATATTTGGGAGGAATCTTTTGAGAATGATCAGCGCATCATGAGCCTCAGGAACGAAAACAGTCGGGGAAATAATCGCAGCATTCAAGGATCCTTCTCCAAAGGTTTTTATGATTACGGACTAAAGCTGTCGATCAGCGCCCTTTTTGCATCAAACGAGAGCGAACAGATTAGCGGAGGAAAGCGCCTCCCTCTGCGATCCTCCTACATGCAATATGAACCCAAGATCGCCTGGAATCCCTTCCGCAGATTCGAAGCCACCTGGCAGGCTACCGTCCGATACGGCGGAGCAAGTGCAGGCAATGCCGACCTCAAACCCTTGAGCAATGTGGTACAGCGACTTAATCTATCGTATGAGTTCGGAGGCCTGGAGTATAATCTATCCGGCGATCACTACTATAACGATTTAAGCGACGCCAGCGGACTGAACTTCTTCCTCGCCGACTGTTCTGTTCGCTGGAAGCCGGGCCGCTGGGAATACTCTGCGGCTTTGACCAACATCTTCAATACCGCCGAGTACCGCTATACGCAATACTCCTCCACCCAGAGCTATACCTCCTGGATGAATATACGCGGACGTGAGCTCATGCTAAGCGCCCGCTACCGTTTTCGCTGATATTATTTGCTTGCAGGGATCGTTCCCCCACCCTATTCCTTTTTATTTAGCACGTACTTCGATCGGATTGGCATAAATCCGCAAGAAGAACTGCGCGAAAAGCTCGCGGTCGCAATCGCAAGCGTCGAGGGCACGGCGATAGTGATCAATGAAGGAGTCCTTCTCTTCCGGCGTATAATACTCACCGTATTGGCCGGAATCGGAAAGGATGTCGTGAGCGATATAGTTATTGCACGAGAGGCGATAATTGTTCCTGATTCGGCCATCGATCAGAGTCGCAACATGGCGGTTGAAGGCCTGAGAAGCAAGTCCCGAAAAGGGTTCCAAATCGCGGACAGATATAGGTGATCCGCAGTGAAGATGCACATCGCCCTTGTATTGCATTATGCCGGCGAGGATACTCCGCAGATCCTCGTCGGGCGCCTTCTCGTAGAAGCCGTCACGCTGCCGGCAACAGAGCTCGCGGGCCTTCATAGCGTCGCATGTCTCCCATTGATAGGATACGGAAACAGGAACAATGTTGAGCTCTGCAAGCGAATTGACAAGATTGTCCTGGCGGCTCATGCAAAACATTCGGATGATGCCGGGTTCCGTTGTATCAAGACCGTTTTTGGCTCGACCATTGCTCTGAGCAATCCAAACCGACTCATTCTTAACAAGAAGAGTGTAGCGGATATATTCCGAAAGATGGAGGGAGTTGTTATAAAAGTCGCGCATATTGCCTCCGCGAATCGTTTTGTACATCTTATTTGACTTTCCTATATCCACAACTAGCGAAGGCCGCATAAGATTACTTCCGAAGGATATTTCAGACGTTCTATGCCCGGAAATATAAAGCGCATACTGAAGCAATGTTGCATCAAGCATAATATCTCTGTGGTTAGACACAAAAAGATATGTCTGATTGCGATCAAGCGCAGTTATTCCCTCAAAAGTTAAGTTCCGCATACTGCGCTTTACAATTTGCTCGTTACAAGCGCGCATCACTTGCAGTTGAAATTCGTCGATTGTGGTATAAGCCCTTATCATTTTCCGCACCTCATCGGCCTCTCGATCAGGATAAATGTATGCAGATAGCGTTGGAAAATATTCACTGTCGGCTATACGGCGCATGGCTGCCGGGATCTCTTCATCATAATATGGTCGCAGATCGTCGAATTTAGAATCTCTTGGCGTATTGCTTTTCATGGATTGAATAATTCATCGATTTCTTGTTGATCCAGAAGGCGATAGGAGGAGGGTCTATCATCATAAAAATGTACTTCATAGCATGTCTCCTTGTAAAACGAGAGTTTGGAATGCATATCTGGATTACAATCGATATACCTCATCGAATGAAAGTCAATTCCATTTGCCTCACATATTTGCTACGCCAAACTCCTTCCCGACGATGCCACCGAGCTGCCCGGATTGTCTTGATAAAGCTCGTTGACTATAACCGTTGCGCCCTTATCGCCAACAATAATGCGGAGGCCGCAACACGAAGGCATGTCCCATTCACCTTTATAGTGGA
Organism: Tannerellaceae bacterium; assembly: GCA_031279915.1. GTDB lineage: Bacteria > Bacteroidota > Bacteroidia > Bacteroidales > Tannerellaceae > DFXE01. Next base: position 4,705 of record JAITHO010000149.1, on the reverse strand, counting down.
ATATTTCATCGTAATAGTGATTGCCGGCATGCATCTCGGTTGATTTATCCTAAAACTTTACGATTTATGTCACGACCGAAGGATTTTTTTATCAGCTCGCGGTTGCGGGGCCGGTAAGTGCCCTCCTTCATCTCACGAAGAACCACGCTATACAGCAAACGGAACATCCTCAGTTCCTGCGATTCGCTGCCATAAAATGAAGTCCAGGCGTACTCATAAAGCTCTTGCAGGCGTTCCGCGCTAATGTTGCGGGGATGATACACCACTTGCCCGGCATTATAATTATCCCAGTTGAAATCGAATATTCGACCCTCGCGAATCATGTCATCGTAAGCTTTTGTATGAGGAAAAGGCGTGAGTATTGTAAATTCGGCCAGGTCGAGATCTATATCGTGCAGGAAATCAATCAAACGCTTGACATCGTCTTCCGTCTGGTTGTCCAAACCCAGAAGAATCGTACCCTCAACCCCAAAACCATGGTCGTGATAGCGTCGGATGCGCTCGCGGATATAATCCGAAGTGTCATATATAGCCTGATAAACGTACCAACCACCTGCCTGGGCCGCCAAATCAAGTATTTCGGGGTCGTCTTCAATTGTATGACTAATCCATTTCTTTTTAAACGGAATCATCGCACGAAATAGCTCTTTTTCCCACTCTTTATTTTGTGCCAACGAGTTGTCAACGATGAACAGTCTGTTGTTATCAATTGTTGCAAGCTCTTCAACTACCTTATCTATAGGGCGCGGACGGAATCGACGGCCGCCCAAGTAAGCCACTGCACAGGGATAACAACTAAAACGGCATCCCCGCGATGCATGAAATAAATCCACCATTTGTACACCTTTATGGTTGTACAATTCCTTTTTGTAAAGATCGCGGCGGGCGGGGCCTATCAGTTCCACGGATGGCGGTTGAATCATATAGTTGTATATTTTCTTAAGGCGCCCATTTTCAAGATCTTGTATCACCTCCTCCATACGACCTTCCGATTCTCCCAAAAACACGGAATCCGCATGTTCCAAGGTTTCGCGAGCATGCAACATCGTTGCTATACCTCCAAATATCACCGGTTTATCTCGTCGGCGATACTCGTCGGCAATATACCAGCCACGCTTCGCTTGAGTGCTAAGCATCATCGACACGGCTACAGCATCGCAAGGCTCCTCAAAATCAATGGTTTCAACATTTTCATCCGTAAATGAAACCTCAACATGCGAAGGCAACGAGGCTGCAAATGCCACCGGACCGTGGGGAGGCAAATTGAATGGAGTTTGCCGCTCCAGCTTATTCCATTTGGGGTATATCAACTTTAATTTCATCACTTATTTTATTCGATTACTCCTCATTTAAAAAGGGCGTGCCTCAATCTATTTTCCGATAAGTCACGTCCTTACGATTTGCATACAAAGGTACATTCTTTTTCTCGCCTGCACAATAGAAGTCGACAACAGCATATTCACCGCCACTCTCAACATTTCCATACCGCAGCTATGGAGTTTTATTTACTTCCCTTCAACATTTCTCCTATGCTTAGATAGGCATCGCGTAAAGCGCTGCAATCCGTATTACAATAACCACGGCATATTCCCCCACAAAGGTATCTTGCTTCACAACTTTTACACTTTTCTACTGCATCAACCGTCCACGAAGTATTTTCCGGAGATAAATATTCGCTAGTAACCTTGCGCAAACCATCACGAACGTTGCCCATAGGGCGTTCGTTGTCAACAAGAGCCCAGCATGGATATACATCGCCCGCGGGAGATATGTGTAAGTTATAACCAATCCCGCATGTATTTCGCAATCGCAATGGACGATATAAGTGCCGAGCCTCTATCTGCGGCGGGCATATTGTAAAGATATCCGCAATACGCTTGGCTCGTCCGATAGGAAGAACGCCGTGGATATATACGCTACTGATCCCCAGATCATAAGCAATAGCGCGAATCTGCTCCGGCACGCCCTGAAGGCGTTGCTCCTGCGTCAATGTGCCGCGAATCGAGAGCCGGCAATCGGAAGGCATGCTCACAAGCCTGCGAATGTTCGAACAGCTGCGATCGAAGGCTCCACGACCACGGCGAGCGTCATGCTCCTCGCGATTTCCGTCAATGCTAACGGTTATTTCGTTGAATACGCTCAAAGCCTTAGCAGCAAGATTATCGTCAATATCAACATACAAATTGGTAAAAAGTGCAAAGCGAGTGCGACCGCGATTTATACTGCCAATCTTGTCGAGAAGAAGTTCAAAGTTCTTATATTCAAAAGGTTCTCCTCCGTTGAGAGAAATCTCAGCATAATCCATATCGACCGCTTCTGTCATCACACGAATAATAGTTCCCATATCCATTTCAACATTTCCCGCTCCTGCCTCAACACTGCAATGAGTGCAATGTAGAGGGCATTTGTCAGTTATGTTTAGAAACAAATTGTCGCAACGCGACTTCCCCACAAATGCATTGCGCGGCGCTTTTGTTTTAGCCCATTGCCGCGCCAAACGAAATGTTCGACGATTTTCCCATAACGACGCCGGATGAGGATAGTCGCCAGCCATATATAAATATGGTGTATTGCACTCTATACCTTGCATTTGCGCAGAAACCTCGGATGCAAGGCGCCTGCGGATTTTGTCGAACATTTTTTTATAAAAATAATGAGGCTCCTCATCTTCGTTGCAGTAGGGATGTGGCATGCCATACTTATCTGCAGTCAGCAAGCTGTACACACAACCGCCCTTACAGTATTGAAAATGAGAACATTCACGGCAATGATTCAAACTGGATTCGCCGTAACGAGCCGCCATACGAATATAAGCTTCACTCTCAACAATCTCATTAATATTCCTGGTAGTATATACGTTACCAAGGCTAAACTCAGTAATGCCACAAAAGCGCTGGCAGGAATATATATCGCCTTCGGGGGATATAGCTGCATATTTTCCCAAACAATTGCCGAACGTACAAATGCTGCCACGGTTTCGCAATACGGTCTGAACCATGGCTTCTGCGTCGCGGATGCGATGCCGCGGATCATTGGCGAGATAATAAAAGGTTTGGTTGAGCATCCGCTGCAAATGGTGGGAAGTAACATACAAATTGTCCTTATCATATCCATGCTGCATGGAAGGAACCGCACCGCGGATGGTAAACGGAAGATCCTCCTTATCAAAAAATTGCAAAATCTCAGGTACTCGTTCAACGTTGTCGGGCATAATTGTTGCAATAGCAGATACATCTATGGCATTATCGCGAAGAAGATGTATGCCGGCAATTGTTCGGTCGAAATAGCCGCGCCCACGTTGGCTGTCGCAAATATCCCGGTCACCGTCGAGGCTCGTACTTACCGACACGTGATATTTCGCAAAAAGATCAACAAATCTCTGATTCAGTTCCCAAAGATTGCTTTGTATGGAGTAGGCAAAAGTCCCAGTCTCGCTCAATTTACATAAAGCGTAGTCAAACCATTCATAACCGGCGAGAAGTGGTTCGCCACCGTGAAAAATTATTCTTAACATATCTCGTTTTTCCGGCAACAAGGCAATGAATCCGGATATGGCGTCTATCGTTTCTCGCGCCATAAAGCTGCCTTCATGTGGGCCAAAGCAATATTTGCAAGCGGCCTGACACTTCATCGAAGGCACAATCATCAGGGTATGAGGATCAAAAGTGGGAAGGTGCATAAGTAATGTAGGTATTGGAGGCGTTTTTACATTTTACGGCCCACATCCCGCCATATTATGTTTTTACGTGAAAACATATATCTGGAGTAAGACGGTGATCTGTGTGGTCGCTGTGGATAGAATCTTCGGCTCGACATTCTGTATCGTCTTCATAATCATAATCAAGCTGGCGATTGTTAAGTCGAGTAATAGTGTCGTAGTGAGAACCATACTTGATTACGGCGCCGTTAAGCGCCTGTATTTTTTTCCGCACGATTTCCGTAGGTTTATTATTATATATGTATAGGAGAATTTCGGCGCTTCGGTTTCTCTCTTCAATCTTTTTCGACGTCTTTAGGATTCTTCCGTAAAAAAGCACAATTTTTCCCATCCATGATTTATCAATGCGGTCAATGGCAGCAAGGGATGCCTCTTTGGTGAATGCTTTTGTGGCAATGTCAAAAAGTTCGGCTGATTCGAATACACTATTCACTGCCTGAACGGCCTTCTCGGCGTCGGCAACATTCCATGTTTTAAATATTTTCATGGCGCTTAATTGATTTAAAGCTTTTTGTTTATACTATATTATGGAATGAAGAAATGCCGATATTCGCGCTCGACAATATCGCAGTGACCATACTTGTCTGAATGTTCTTCACTGGAACACGGGCAGTTACCACATTCCACCATTTCTGTGCCATCAAGATGTCCATCGTAATCGCTGTGTTTTTCTTCGCCTCCTATGATGCTACCGGTATAACTTTGTATTTTTTCGCGTAGCTCACGGCTTCGACTGCTGTTATATATAAATAACATAAGTTCGGCGGATCTATCTTTGGCTTTCATTGAACCGCACGACTTGAGTATTGCTCCGCAACCGACGGCCACTTTGATGAGGTCTTGATGCTCGAGCTTGTCTACGGCGGCGATTCGTGCGGCCATAGTCCTGGCTCGCAGCGCAATAGTAACGAGCTTCCTCGGCTTCGTTATCCGATTGACGGCATCCACAGCCTTGCCTGTGTCCGTACTATTCCATTTTGCAAGTAG
>JAITHO010000105.1 GCA_031279915.1 Tannerellaceae bacterium | reverse complement strand
GATTTGTTGTGTCGGGAGCCTGTGGAGGAGTATCCGGAGCCGGAGGATTTGTTGTATCCGGGGCCTGCGGAGGGGTTGCTGGAGCCGGAGGATTTGTTGTGTCGGGAGTTTGGGTTCCTTCGTCTTCCTTCTTGCCTTCATCTTTCTTCTTTGATTTGACGCCCAGGCGGCGATGTACTATGATTGTGTACTGCTCCATGATGGCGTTGATGTTGGCGATGATTTCCTTGAGGGCGGCGATTTCGTCGGGGTCGGTTGCGCTTAGCATAAGGCCGTCGACGGTGCGACCAAATCGAACGAGCTCTTCGATGAGATTTTTGCCGCGCTGGCGGGTGGTTCCTTCCTGTTTGAAGTCGTAGCGGTTCTTCGTTCGACTTATATAAAATGTTTGGAAGTCGTTGTTGATTTGCTCTAGTGCGGCGACGTTCTCGTCTTGGCCTAAGCGGGTGATGCGAAGGGCATTTTCGGGCTTCTGCAAGTCTTGGAGCAAGTTGATGTAGGCAGCGGTTTCGTGCTCGTATTCTGTGTAGGGAGTGCCGGCAAAATTGTCGAAGATGGGCAACAATCCTTTGGCTGCTGCTTTCACTTCGGGGATTACCGAGTAATGGGCATTTTTCCTGACGGAGTCGTCAATCAAAATAAATACTCCTTTGCGCTGAACGTCGAAAAGCTGAATCTCTTCCGTTTCCGGCGCACTGAGCGGCCTTTTGAAGCCGTTGTCGTAGATAACAAAAACGCCTTTTAATGTATCGTAGCGGATTTGCAGTCGCGAAACCTGAGGAATAAATGCTTCGGTTGTCTTAATTATCGACACAAGGAACTCATATAATTCTGCATTGGTCAAATGATTCACTATTGTCATTTGCAATTTTATTTCATCCATCTTCTTACTGTATTAATGATTAATATTCGATATTTCTATATTGTTCGTAATTATAATTGCCGCCCTGATACGGCTTGCGATTATCGTACAAAGCTTGCCAAGAACTTGAGGCGTACTTGCGATTATCGTACAAAGCTTGCCAGGAACTTGAGGCGTACTTGCGATTATCGTACAAAGCTTGCCAGGAACTTGAAGCGTACTTGCGATTATCGTACAAAGCTTGCCAGGAACTTGAAGCGTACTTGCGACGATCGTATAAAGCTTGCCAGGAACTTGAAGCGTACTTGCGACGATCGTACAAAGCTTGCCAGGAACTTGGGGCGTACTTGCGACGATCGTACAAAGCTTGCCAGGAACTTGAGGCGTACTTGCGCGGCTCGCTAAAAGGCATAAAAATGCCTCCACGAAACTTGTCCGGGAAGGCAAAGTATTGTATAGAAAGTTTTTTAAGAATACAACCGGATTTGTTTACAAATCCGTCGGGGGGGGGATATGTAAATTTTTGGCCATTGGAGAACCAGAGGCGGCTTTTATATATTTATGTATTGTATAAAAATAACACATGTTTAAAGTTGATTTATTAATGGGCGCAAATATAATGAATGTTTGGAATATCCAAATAATTTGTGAGATTTTTTTGGTCGTGCACTAAATGGGGGTAAAGAGATTGATTTAGAGCTTATGATGCGTATTTACTGAGCTCAACTCCATCCTTCGAGGGGCTATTTTTTCCTGCTATAGGGCTTTGCAGGCTGGTGTTGTCGATAGTTTTTTCTTTTGAGGGCGGATAGCAGTCAGGCTATGGCTATCCGTTATTTATCGCCTACATTGTTTATATTTGCCAATAATAACATGTATATGAAGAAGATTAATTATTCTAATATTCTGACGATCGCCTGCTTTGTGATAGCGGCTTTGGTGATCGACTATTTTTTTCCGAACGAGGGGCGCTTCCGATATAAATTCTTCGCAGGCAAGCCGTGGAGCTACGAGCTTCTGACGGCGCCGGTTGATTTTCCTGTTTACAAAACTGATGAAGAGGTTAATAGTGAGCGCGACAGCGTTCGAGCTAACTTCGAACCATACTTCCGCATCGATACTTCTGTGGAGGAGCGGCAGATGGAAAAACTTCGCAATGCTTTTCCATACCGGCGCTTCGACCCGTATTTGCTGTTTATTGAGGAAAATTTGCAGCAATTGTATGCTGAGGGAATTATCTCGCATGCTTCGTCGGAACGATTGCAGAGTGAGAGCAGGCTGCGCATTAAGGCTATGCGCGACAACGTGGCGCGAACGGCTGTGGTTGATAACTTGCACACGGTTCGAACTGCTTATGAGGCGATAATGGCTAACAAGCCGGCCTTTCTCAGTCTTGATTCCTTGCGTTCGTATGGCGTCGACCGGTTTTTGGCTGAGAATATGACCTACGATGAGGATATGTCGGCTAAGGTGCTTGAGGGCATGTTGCACGACATTCCTGTTGCGATAGGCATGGTGCAAGCGGGAGAACGTATTGTTGATCGCGGGGAAATTGTTGATGCAAACACTTATACGGTTTTGCGATCGCTGCGGCAAGTGATGGAGCTGCGAACGGGAGATAACCGTCATTTAGGAATGATTTTGATAGGGCAAACGGCATTGGTGTTCGGCATCTTCGCTTGCTTTTGGCTCTATCTCTGGTCGTTCAGGAGGCAGGTGCTCTATGAGAGGCGCAATGCGATCTTCTTGCTGCTATGCATCACGGCGGCGGGCCTCTTGACGGAGATTTGCGTTGATGGTCGGCTGTTTAACGTGTACATTTTGCCTTATGCAATTGTCCCAATCGTTGTCCGCACATTCTTCGATTCTCGAACGGCAATGTTTACTCATCTAAGCATTGTGTTGATGTGCTCATTGATGGTTCCGAATCCTCATGAGTTCGTTTTGCTGCAAACGATTGCCGGCATGGTTGCGATCTTCGGGCTGAAGGAATTGTCCGAGCGTTCGCAACTAATTCGCTGTGCCTTCTTTATTTACTTGGCCTACGCACTCTCTTACGCTGGTCTGTTTTTGTTTACAGAAACGGATGCGGGGAAGATCAACTGGCTGATGTTCCTCTACTTCGGCATCAACTTCATTCTGCTAACATTTGCTTATCTGCTGGTTTATATGCTCGAGAAAACCTTCGGATATGTATCGAATATCACTTTCATTGAGCTATCGAACATCAACAAGCCTTTGCTGCGGAAGCTTTCAGAGGTTGCGCCCGGCACGTTTCAGCACTCTATGCAAGCGTCTATTCTGGCCTCAAAAGCGGTTGAAAAGATAGGCGGCAATGCATCTTTAGTCAGAACCGGAGCGCTTTATCACGATATAGGAAAGATTGCGAATCCGGCATTCTTCATAGAAAACCAAAAAGGTATTAATCCGCACGATAATATCTCGTTTGAGCAGAGCGCACAGATCGTCATCGGACACGTGACGGAGGGCATCAAACTCGCCGAAAAAGCCTCTCTTCCAAGCGCAATTAAGGAATTTATTCTCACCCATCACGGACATGGAAAGGCCAAATACTTTTACATCAACTACAAAAAGCAGCATCCCGAAATGACCGTTGACGAAGCTAAGTTTACATATCCCGGACCTAATCCTTCAACAAAAGAGACTGCTGTTCTGATGATGGCCGACGCCGTTGAGGCCGCATCGCGCAGCTTGAGCAATCACACCGAAGAGGAAATAACTACGCTCGTTGAACGAATCATCGACGCTCAACAAGCTGACGGACTGCTCAAAAACGCCCCGCTCACCTTTGCCGATATCGAACTCGTAAAGCAAGTCTTTATCGAAAAACTCAAGATCGCATATCACACACGAATTAGCTATCCGGAGGAAAAAAAATGAAGCCAACCATCCCTATCACTCTCATTCTGACGAGCCTCCTCGCAATAAGCATTGCATGCGGAGAACTCGACGACGATTACTCCTATACGCCAGGATTAGGGCTCAACTTCTCCACCGATACCCTTCATTTTGATACAATCTTTAGCGGAATCCCCTCCGCAACCCGAGGATTCATGGTTTATAATCACAATTCCTCGGCGCTCATGATAGCAACAATTCGCCTAAGCGACCAAGGCAACGAGGCCTTCAGAATCAACGTCGACGGACGGCGCGGGCAATCCTTCCAAAACATAAGGATTGGAGCCAAGGACAGCATCTATGTGATGGTCGAAGTAACTACTCCTGAGGCAAATTCGGATGCCCCGCTCATCATTCAGAACAAACTTGAGTTCGAAGTCAACGGCTCCCTCCAACACGTTTTGCTCGCAGCATGGAGCCAAGACGTACATCTGATAAAAGGAGGATTTTTTATCAAAAACGACACATCCTTCAGCAGCCAACGACCATTCCTGATATACGACAGCCTCGTTATAGATAGCGGAATAAAACTGAAGATAGAAGCCGGCGCAACCCTATATATGCATAACAAAGCCACAATTATTGTTGACGGAACTCTCATAATTGAAGGCACGCAAGACAAGCAAGTCGAAATACGCGGAGACCGATTCGACGGGCCAACAAGCCAAATCGCTTACGATCAAATATCCGGACAATGGGGCGGTATATGCTTCGGAACCAACAGCTTCAACAACGAACTCACCCACGCAAGCATACGAAACGGATACAACGGACTCATTTGCCTGCCATCCACCCCAGAACGCAACAAACTCCGCATAGCTAACTCGCAAATAATCAACATGCGACAAGCTGTTCTCGAAACCGTCAACTGCAAAATAGAAGCCCTCAACACAGAGTTCGCCAACTCCGAAGGAAACATCGTCGCCATCACAGGAGGAGAAGCCCGATTCGTGCATTGCACCATGGCTAACTACTACATTTTCAGCCCAGGACGCAGGCCCGACGCCAGCGTACTCCTGCTCGCAAATCACGCCATCACCGGAGGCCAAGAAACAGATTATCCACTCACCGCAAGCTTCGACAACTGCATAATAGACGGAAATAACGCCGCCGGACGCTCCCCATGGACAGGAGAAATCGCACTCGAACAAAAAGAAAGTCTGGACTTTAACATCCGCTTCAATCACTGCGCAATGAAAACCTTACCCATAGAAAACAGCTCGCTCGCCGCCGTACAATTCCTTGATGAACAATCACCACTGTACCGACAATTAGGCAACAGCGAGAACTCATACATTTTCGATTTCCGGCCAGCCCCAAGCCTCGACAAAGAAGGCAAAGCAATCGCCCAGCAGCCAATAATCGGACAAGCAGACACAGCCGTCGCACGCCTCTATCCCACTGATCGACACGGCATCACACGTATCGACAGCCTGGGCAAAGCCGATATCGGCGCATACGCCTTTGTGCCCCTTCCGGAACCAGAAAAGTGAAGAATAAACAATGAATTTGTCGTCAAAGAAAATTTTTCCTGAGTTTTCAATGTTTCAAAACAATCAAAAAAAGCGCTGTACGAGAAAAACACTTGTTGTTGGAGCCAAAAATCTGCTGGACGCCGATCACACTTGTTTTTTCCGTCCAGCAATTTTTTTGGTGAAAAAAACACTTGTTTTTTCGGCCCTGCAAATGCTGGATGAAAAAAACGTTTGATTTTTCCGTCCAGCATTTGATTTTAGAAAAAAAACAAGTGTGTTTTCCATTCAGCATTTTTTTTGGTGAAAAAAACACTTGTTTTTTCGGCCCTGTCTTGTACTGAAAAAAGTTTACACCAAGTAAAACTTTAAAAAGTAAATAGCAATGAACAGTAGCAAAAACATTGATGATGCAAAACGGCTCCAAATATTAGAGGAGCATCTGTCTG
>JAITHO010000094.1 GCA_031279915.1 Tannerellaceae bacterium | reverse complement strand
AACCCGCCCAGCAAAATTTTAGAATTAAAAAACAATTGTGATCGGCATCCAGCATATTTTGGACGAAAAAAACGAATTTCATCGGGATTCAGCATTTTTTTAGGAGATAACACAAGCGTTTTTTTCTTCAGAAATGAGGATAAATCCGCAGCCATTACATTTTTTTTATTCGCTTTTTACGACAATGGCTGGATTTTCGTTAGCCGTCTTATAGCAGTTGAGGGATACTACCGCAAAGATGACAAGGAGAATGACAAGGGTACATGTGAGAAACAGCAATGGCGAGAGGGAAATTTTCTCGGAGAATTGCGCCTGCCAACGTAGGGCAATATAAGCTGAAATTCCGCTTCCGATTATAAGTGCGGGGACAGCTATGATGCTGATGTCGTGCAGAAACATGCGTAATACGTCGGCCAGTGTGGCTCCGTTGATTTTGCGGATTGCTGTTTCCTTACGGCGGCGGTTGATTTCGTCGCGAATGTATGCGATGAGGCCTATTATTGTGATAATGAAGGTTACTGCGCCGCCGATGAGTACAGAGTCGCGGAAGCGGCGGGTATCAACATATTGCCCCTTCATCTCGGCGGCGTATGAGTGTACATTAATGTCTTTTTCCGGAAATATTTTCTCAAGTATAGAGGCAACTTTCGCGTTTAATTCGGGAGTAAAGTTGTGATATTTGAAGATGAGGATATTGCCCGGAGCCTTGCTGTAAAACATAGCAGAAGGACGGTTTTGCTCATTGCCGATAAATCCGATGCGATAGTTTTGGTATACTCCTACGATTGTGAACAGAATAGGATTGTCGGCGCTTCCGCTGTGATAGGTCACCACTACCTGCTTACCGATAACGCCATCGGTCCATCCGGTGAGTTTGGTGATTTGATCAGCAAAATATTGGTTTACCATTATCTCGTTCGACTTTTCCATTCCTTGTGTGAAGCTCTTGCCATTAACAATGCTAATGTTGAATAGGCTGAGGAAATTATCGCCAACTCCTTCTCCATCGGCAATATTAAATAATTCCTCGCTTTTTCCCGGAAGGAGCACATTGTTGCCCGGATAACCAAAGAACGGGAGCAGGGATTCAGCGCTGCTTACGGCGGCAACTTCAGGCAGGCGGGCGATTTCGTCGAGAGCGCGTTCGCGTGCGCTCGTATCGGTTCCGGGAAGCGAGCAGTAAGCAACATTGTCGTATTCATATCCCGGATTATCGTTGATCATCAGGTTGTATTGCCGCGCGATTATGACAAGGAGGATTGTGAGGAATCCGGAGGCGACGATCTGGAGAAAAAGCAGTCCGAGTTTCCAAAAACGCTTGTTCTCCTTATAACTACGAAAAGCAGATGCAACCGGCACGCGCGAGAACATGTATCCCGGAATCAATCCCGTAACCAACGTCACAACGGCGCATACAACAACAAGCAGCAGGGCGCTCCGAAGGTTAAACATCACTCCGGGCGAAGTTCCGAGGAGATCCTGAACCGTGTCGCGGAAGGCAATGATGAGAAATATGGCGATGACAATTCCCGCAGTCATATCGGCAAAAGTCTCGGCCAGCATCTTCCCGTATATCTTTTTTCCCGACGCTCCGTAGCATTTGTTAACCGCCATTTCCTTCGATCGTCCAACGAGCGACGAAACTATTATCAAAACATAATTCAAGGCCGCGGTGAATATCAATGCAAAGGCAAGGACGGAAAGGATAGCCGTTGTGCGCTTCACCTCAGGCCTCCCGTTATGCACTTCGAGCAGCGGGATAAATGTGTAACTGAGCTTGATGCCCGCCTGCCTCATCATTTCAGGATCGTGATGGCGGCCCACAACTTCGTCGATTAAAGGGGCGATGCTTTGCGGAGTAGCTCCTTCCCGTAGCCGGATATAAGCTCTGTAACGATCATTCCCAATCCAGTTGTCGCTGCCGTCGCCCATAAAATTTGATATGGATTTGAGCGAAACTAGAATATCGAACTTAAGATGAGAGTTGTGCGGCAAATTATCAAACACTCCGCCAATGGTTATCGTCCTGCCGGGAGCCGAATTCATCTCAATACTTTGCCCAACGGCAGCGTCGAGACCTCCCAGCATATCGGCAATTTTCCGCGATACCATTGCATATAACGGTCGCGCCAGAATCTCTTGCGGATTGCCCGACATGATCCGTACCGGAAACATGCTGAAGAGAGCCGAGTCGGCAAGCGTAAAATCTCCCTTATACTTTTTCCGATTCTTATCGTAAAAAGTTTCTTCATTAGCCAGAAACGTAAAACGGGTTGCCGCCTCAACATCGGCAATCTCAGCCGCAAAACCTGGAGCAACACCTCCGCTAACCAGAGGATGCTCAAACAGCTGTCCGCCGATCATTCCCATCTCGCCAATGCTATAAATGCGCTTTGCATGCGGAAAGAAGTCGTCATACGTTTGCTCGTAATATACTTTAGCGATAAGAGTCAGACCCACAGCAAGCCCCACGCTGAGTGAAGCGATCTTGATCAGATTGTTCCTTTTCCTCTTGAAAAGCGATCGGAAAGCGATAATTAATGTTTTCATGACTGTAATACTTAGTTGCTTTAAATTATTTATAACAATAATACAATCCTCATGCCAAAGATGCAACACTATACGTTTTAAGCGATTATGCCAGCAAATCAATGGAGGCATGTAAAGAAATTAGACAGTAGTGTCAACTTTTTAGACAGCCCCGTCCTCCCACAGCCCGTATGTACCGGTCGGCTTCCGTCCTATTCTTGCAGCAAGGCGCCTCTTACGAGCCTCTGACTACAAAGGACTCTCAAGGTAGCATTCTTTCACTTTCTCTCTGCATGGTCCGCCCTTTAGTTCTTCGTAAGACCTCCGAGTTCCTCAGTTCAGGACTTGCCTACGACTTCTTTCAGATTCCCCCTCGCGAAGGGCATCATTTCTTTCGGCTAACGGTTGGTAACGACCGTACTCCCCCGTAGTAGACTTCCATCACAAGATAATAAGCATGCCTGTCATAACAGAAAAAGGACTCACGATCTCTCGTAAGTCCTTTTTCTCTGGTGGGCGTTGACGGATTCGAACCGCCGACCCTCTGCTTGTAAGGCAGATGCTCTGAACCAGCTGAGCTAAACGCCCTCTTTAGGTGGCGCAAAGATATATCTATTTTTATCAACTCCAAATTTTTTCTTGATTTTTTTTGCTGCGGACATGGATCGTATGAAGTTTTATTTTATCAATTGCTCGAAGTCTTCCCAAGTGAATTGATCCAGAGGGTTATTGGCGCTGATGAAGGCGTCGTATAGGTCGGTCTTGTGCTGTTGGAGTTGGAGGATTTTTTCTTCTATTGTGTCGGTGGAGATGAAGCGGAATGACATTACGGTTTTGTCTTGGCCTATGCGGTGGGCGCGGCTTAGGGCTTGCATCTCGGCTGCGGGATTCCACCATGGATCGAGGATGAAGACATAGTCGGCGGCGGTGAGATTGAGTCCGGTGGATCCGGCTTTGAGGGAGATGAAGAAGCAATTGATGTTGCTATGGGTAAATTGGTTGATGACTTCTTCTCGGTTGCGGGTTTTGCCGGTTAGCATGAGGTATGGCCATCTTTCTTGGTCGAAGTGGCGTGCGAGGAGATCGAGGTATTTGACGTAGGAGGAGAAGATGAGGGCTTTGTGTCCGCTGTTCTTTAGGGATTCGAAGGAGAGGAGGATTTGCTCGACCTTGCCGGAGTCTTCGGTGTAGTCGGGGAGGATGAGTGCGGGATGGTTGGCGAGCTGGCGGAGTCGATGCATGGCCTCGAGGGCTAGGATTTTGTTGAGCGGCTGTTCGGGCTGTGCCATTGCGTCGAAGATGAGATTGCGGATGCGGTTTTTCTCGGCATTGTATGCTTCGGATTGGGCTTCTGACATGTCGCAGTAAACGACTTCTTCGATGAGCGGGGGTAGTTCGGGGGTGACTTCTTCTTTGGTGCGTCGAAGGATGAATGGGCTGATGGTGCGCTTGAGGAGTTGGTCGCGTTCGTGGGCTTGTTCTTTTGAAGTGGGGCGAACGAAGATGTTGCGGAAGGCTGTTCGGGTTCCGAGCAGGCCTTTGTTGAGGAAGTTGAACTGTGCCCAGAGGTCTTCGAGGGAGTTCTCGAGTGGGGTGCCTGTCAGGGCTAGGCGATGGTGGCTGACTAGGCGTGCAACGGCTTGATAGGTTTGCGATTCGGGATTCTTGACGTACTGGCTTTCGTCGAGAACGACCAGCTGGTAGCTCTGCGCGCTCATGAAGCGGATGTCGTTGCGCAATGTTCCGTAGGAAGTGATGATGACTTGGTTGTTGTCCATCATGGCTTGGGTGAAGTAGGCGCATCTATCGCTGCCGATGTGCATCAGGCACCGGAGCTCGGGGGCAAAGCGGGCGAGCTCGTTCTTCCAGTTGTGCAGCAATGATGTGGGTACGACCAGCAGCGAGGGTGGGAGCTTCTGCTCTGCTTTGGGCTGGCTGTAAATGTATTCGAGCAGGGCTATGGTTTGTATGGTTTTTCCGAGCCCCATATCGTCGGCGAGGCATCCTCCGAAGCGGTGTGTGTAGAGGTGGCACATCCAATAGAAGCCTTCCTTCTGGTATGGTCGAAGCTGCTGGGCGGCATGCTTGGGCAGCTCCGGTCGTTGAACGGGGATCCGGAGAATGCTGTCGACGATGCGCTTGCTGGCTTCGTCCATTGATGCCCCGAGGGCGCCGTCGAGCAGGCTTGCGTGTATGGTTTGCAGCCGGAGACGATTCTTGTTCTTCTTATCGGTCGACGCAAAGAGCATCATGTCTTTATAGGTATCGAACCATTCGTCGGGCAATATGAAGATGGTACCGTCGGGCAGTTCGTATTCTTTCATATTGTTGAGGATATGGTGGCGGAAGCTGGATAGCGGCAAACTGAATTGCCCGGCCTGAACGATGATGTTGATCTCAAACCAATCTATATGCTGTTCGACTTCTGACTGCAGAGAGCTGCCTCCGAGGTGATAGGCTTTGCCGTTGTTCGACTGCAGATGGAAGCCGTCTAAAAGCTTGTGATTGCGGTTCAGCCATTCGATCAGCGCGTAGGCTTTTCGGCTGGGAGCGTACAGCCTACGACCGCCTACGAGCTGCAAACCGGCCTCGACGAGCTGATCCATCATCTGCTGCTCCCACTCCAGCTTGCGATGGAAGAGGCAGAGGCCTGTTTGCCCGTCGATCTCCTCGGTTGTGACATGCTTATGTACGGGATCGTCGGGGAATATGCGGCGGTTATCACCGTAAAGGAAGCTCAGCGTCAGCACGTCGAACAGATCAAGGTCGCGTTCCAGACTTAGGCAGGCCTGAACCGATGGATCGATCTCCCGAAACGGTATGCCACGCAGTTCGACTTCATAATCTTGCATCGTTTTGCATACAAAGCTTTTCAGATAGGTTGACTCCACTTGCGGCGGTACCGGTATGGATTCTTTGGCGAAGAAAGGCGATAGCTTGCGGGCTTCTATTTCTTCAACGTGATACATGGTTTTGCCTATCGTTATCCAGCAGGGTTTGTTGGAAGCTGTCAGCCCTGTGCGGCTTTGCAACGCCAGCTTGCGCCCGCCTGCCGTTAGCGATATTGAATACCTGAAGCCTTGCGCATCCTTTATAAAATGGAAGATGCATCGAGCCGGATGGGGGCAAAATTTTATGCGATCGTGCTCGTACAGCGTCTTGCCGCCGCGGTCGAGGCGCAGATAAACCGGTATATCGGCCCGCAATGCCGTTTCGGCTATCTTACGGTTCAGCATTTCTATTCGCGGACGGATAAAACGCTCGAGAATATCCTTGGATACGTCGCGCTGAAATTCCAGAACTGAGCTGCCACGCGAGTAATCACGCAGCAGAGCCGCATCCGACATATCGTCGGCCCATTGCAACGCTTGCTTTATATCCGCCGAAACGCCTACAAAGCTTTGTACCGAAGTAGCCCCATAGATCTGACGACGATCGCCATTGAGCCCTGATGCGCAAAAGGCCGAGAACTTCCAGCCGAAAGCTATATGCTCTGAAAATACCAAAACTATTTCTTCGTCATTCATTATTTTTTAACTTTGGCGCAAAGATCTATCTTTTCAAAATATTATTCACCCTAAAAAGTTTTACAAATGGCAAACATTACTTTCAATGGCCAACCGGCCAACACTATTGGCAACATGCCGCTCGCAGGCTCTATCGCGCCTGATTTCACCGGCATACAAAACAATCTCAGCCCCTTAAACCTACATTCGCTCAAAGGCAAGAACATCGTGATGAACATCTTCCCAAGCCTCGACACGCCCGTATGCGCATGCTCCGTAAGGCAGTTCAATATTGCCGCAGCCGACCTCCCTAACACCGTCGTCCTCTGCCTGTCGAAAGACCTGCCCTTCGCCCAATCGCGCTTCTGCGTTGCCGAGGGCATAACCAACCTCATCACGCTTTCGCTCTATCTCGATCCTAGTTTCGACGAGAAATACGGCATGCTCATCACCGATGGGCCCCTGCGCGGACTGTTCGCACGCGGCATCATAGTTATCAACACCGAGATGCAGATTACCTACACTGAGCTCGTTAGCGAAATAACCAACGAGCCGAACTACCAGGCCGCCGTAGCTGCCGTTGGAAAGCAGGCCTTCGATTAAGGAGGCTATGCGCATGACAATCGCGATGCGCGGAAGGCTCAACAGGTACTGTAAACTTCGAATAATTAGATTTTTCAAGACTTGCTTCGGCGGCACAATGCTCATTTACTAAAGTAAACTCCGCTTTTGCCGCCGGAGCGTAATGCAGAAAAAGCAATTAGTCGAAGTTTATATAGGGCCTGATGTTAAATTCATCGCACATATATCTCGGCTCAGCTGATTTAAACAGGCAAACAAGCTCGCAGCCCGGAACATTCGAGAGCTTCGCGAGCGTGAATGAAATCAGATGGCGCTGATTTTCCGTAGCCTGGGCTCTCAATAAATATGGAAACGGCCATCACCCCCAGGGGTTAGCTCTCAATAAATATTGAAACGGCCATTACGCCCCAGGAGGAGCTCTCAATAAATATTGAAACCGCCATCACGCCCAGGGGTTAGCTCTCAATAAATATTGAAACTGCCATTTCTTCAGGAGATAGCTCTCAATAAATATTGAAACGGCCATCACCCCCAGGGGGAGCTCTCAATAAATATTGAACTATACAATTCTAACAATTTTGAGGCTCCGCAGGCTATTGAATCCTCCAGTAAGAGCTTTTTGGAGGAATAAATATTTATGGAAACCTATAATTCGCCCAAATTCGCCCTTTCAATAGATATGGAAACCTATAATTCGCCCAAATTCACCCTTTCAATAAATATTGAAACCGTCCTGCAGGCAAAAACAGAGGTTTCAATAAATATTGAAAGGGTGAATTCCGGCGAATTGGAGGTTTCAATAAATATTGAGCCGACGGAAATGTTGA